>NZ_KB890689.1:0-32500 GCF_000373205.1 Calidithermus timidus DSM 17022 | reverse complement strand
CACTCTTCGGTTTCGCTTAGAAGCTTTTCTCGGCTCCCTGGCTTCGGCAGGTTGTCAGCTCACGCCTTCCCCACCACGCACCGGTAGCGGACTACGGATTTGCCTATAGCCCCCTTTGCGCTTCTGGCCGGGCTCTTCCATGGCTCCGGTCTGCCTAGCCTAGAGCGTCCCTCCTTCGCACCTAGAGTGGGACTGGAATATTAACCAGTTGCCCGTCGACTACGCCTCTCGGCTTCGCCTTAGGTCCCGCCTAACCCTACGCTGACGACCATCGCGTAGGAAACCTTGGGTTTTCGGCGATGGGGATTCTCACCCCATTTATCGTTACTCATGCCGGCATTCGCACTTCCCTTACCTCCACCACCCCTCACGGTATGGCTTCATCGGCATCGGGAACGCTCCCCTACCACTGCACTTCCGTACAGTCCGCAGCTTCGGTGTCAGGCTTAAGCCCCGATCATTTTCGGCGCAAGGTCACTCGACCAGTGAGCTATTACGCACTCTCTCAAGGGTGGCTGCTTCTAAGCCAACCTCCTGGCTGTCTCGGCAACCTCACATCCTTATCCACTTAGCCTGAACTTCGGGACCTTAGCTGGCGATCTCGGTTGTTCCCGCGCTTGGACATGGATGTTAGCACTCATGCCCTCACTCCCGGACTCCACTTGCATCCCTTCAGAGTTTGACAGGGTTTGGTAGGCTGGTAGGCCCCCTAGCCCAATCAGTGCTTTACAGGCCGCAATCAGCATCCGAGGCTGACCCTAAAGTCATTTCGGGGAGAACTAGCTATCTCCTGGATCGGTTAGCTTTTCACTCCTAATCCCAGCTCATCCGAGGGATTTGCATCTCCAACCGGTTCGGCCCTCCACGCAGTGTCACCCGCGCTTCAGCCTGGCCAGGACTAGCTCTCCAGGTTTCGAGTCTACGCCAACGCACTCCTCGCCCTCTTCGGACTCGCTTTCGCTACGCCTCCGGCTCCCGCCTTAAGCTCGCACGCTAGCGTAAGTCGCCGGCTCATGCTTCAATAGGCACACCGCAACGCCTTCGTCGCGCCGCGATTGCTTGTAAGCACACGGTTTCAGGTTCTATTTCACTCCCCTCCCGGGGTTCTTTTCACCTTTCCCTCACGGTACTGCTTCGCTATCGGTCACCCGGAATATTTAGCCTTACGCGGTGGGCCGCGCAGATTCGCCCAGTTCTCCACGAAAACCAGACTACTCGGGTACGCCCTACTAGTCTCCGCCTTTCGCCTACGGGACTTTCACCCTCTTCGGTCTGCCTTCCCAGACAGCTCGGCTAGGCCTCAACTTCGATCTTGGACGCCCCTCAACCCCAATGTGCACGCACATCGGTTTAGGCTTCTCCCCTTTCGCTCGCCGCTACTCAGAGAATCGCTTTCGCTTTCTTCTCCTGCCGGTACTTAGATGTTTCAGTTCCCGGCGTTCCCCCCGCTCGCGCGGTACCCCCTGTCCCCAGAGGGTGGGTTCCCCCATTCGGATATCTCGGGATCAACGCTCACTACCAGCTCCCCCGAGCTTTTCGCAGGTAATCACGTCCTTCTTCGGTTCGGGTGCCAGGGCATCCACCGTGTGCCCTTCCTATCTTGACCTCTCCTACATCGCATTCGCTACACCTTCGCCCACCTAACCCCAAAGCCTCAAACCGTGGCTCTCACCACAGCCCTAAGCTTCAGCTCCCGTTAGCTGGGCTCGGTGCTCTCGACTCCCTCGCTTTCAAGGTCCTCGCACCGTCCTCAAGACAGCGCAACGAGTAGATTACCCCCCGCCTTAAATATTGTCAAGACCTACCGGGCTTGCCTTGCAAACTCCTGCTGGGGTAATCGTGAGGCATGGGTAAGCGAGGCTTCCTTCGCCGAGAACCAAGCCCCAAAGAGGTCCTAGCTCAGGCCGTGGCCCCACCTAGCCCTCCTCCTCTTCCGCCCCTTCTACGGCCTCCCCTACCGCCAAACCCAAGCCCTGCTACAGGAGCTCCTCCCACCCCTCCCTGGCCCGCTACGCCCTCCACCACCTGGACCAGGCCCTCTTGCAGCACCTGCTCCAACCCCTGGCCCAGGAGGTGGAGGCCCACCTTGCTCCCCAAGACCTCCCTTTACCTGATGGACAGCACGGGGCTGTCCTACGGGAGGAAGGACCAAGCCCTCCGCTACCGCAGGGGGGAGGAGGTGCGGAGGGTGAGGGGGCATAGCCGGCTCCTGGCCCTGGTGCGGTGGGAGCGGGGGAGGAAGCTCCTATGGCCTTGGGGAGGGAGTGTGGACCCGGCCTATGCTCCTGATCCTCCTTTGGGGGGGAGGCCCTGGAGGTGTTCCGTCCCCGGGGAGGTGTACCGGTTACGTGGGGTGGTGGAGGGGGTGTTTGGGGCGATAAAGACGCGGTGGCGTGGGGGGTATGGGCGGGAGCGGATGCCGCGCACGGCCATGCTGCGGGCCTTGTTGGAGCTTGTGGCCTATGGCCTCAGGGTTCTCCCTTCCCTTCTCCCCCCGCCTCCGGGGTACAAGGCCATTTACTAGGCAAGCCTAGGCAGGCTCCTCTCAGGCCAGAGGATGCTCTGGAAGCTCATCCGGGTTCCTCCTGAGCAAGGCTTTGCACCAGTTCCACCAGCAGCCCCACCAATTCACTCAAGCCTGCGTCGAAGGCGGTCAGGCCGTCCGCCGGATGCTCGGCAGCTTGCACAATGCGATGACGCTCGCGCTCAAAGGCCTGTAGCAAGCTGCTCGCGCGCAGGGAAAGCCAGCGCCAAGGATCGAAGGCCCAGGTTTGGGAATGACGCTCTTGCCAGAGGGCTTGGGCTCGAGCCTCCAGCGCCTCGAGCCGTCCAGGAGGGGTACCCACCGCCCTGGCCTCGTACACGAAATAGAGGGTGGCCTCTAGCAGATCGGTGCTGGCTTCAGCGGAGGGGGAAAGGCGCCGAAGCAGGTTAAGGGCGGCCAGGGCCTCGGCCCGGCTACCTTGAACGTGAAACTCCAGCACCTGGCGGTCGCTCTGGCACTTGTAGAGCTGGTAGCGCAGCACCGCGTTTTCCTTCAAGGCCGGGGCTGCGTCGCGGGCGATGCGCTTGTTCTGCTCACGATAGAACTCCAGGTCGGCCAGGAGTTCGGCGAGGCGGGCCTCGAGCCTAGCCTTCTCCTTCCTGAGTTGCTCCAGCTCGTCCGGGATGCGAGGAACCCGGTGGAAGAATCCCACTTCAACCTCCCCTCAGGGCCGTGTAAAAGCGCAGTCCGAAAATCACCGAAGCCATCTGCAACAGCACAGCAAAGCCCACCAGGTACCCGAGGGCTACCCCGTAGAAGAAGCCCATCGCCAGGCTGCCCAGCATCCAGGCCGCGCCATAGGCCGTGTCGAAGAGGCCGTAGGCGGTGCCCCGCTGGGCCTCAGGGGTCAGGGTCGCTACCGCCGAGCGCATCAGGCTCTCCTGCAACCCCATGGCCCCACCCCACAGGATGGCAGCCAGCCCCAACACCTCCAGCCCCTGCCCCAGGAAGAATAGCGGTACGCTGGGCAGGCTCAAAAGCGGCAGTGCCAGAAGCATCCGCAGGCCCCAGCGGTCGTAAAGGTGGCCCACCCCATAGGCCACCAGGGCGTCAGCCCCCATGGCAAGGGCGAAGAGCAGGGGGATGGTAGCAGGGGGAACCCGCTGGGTGACCTCGAGGTGATAGGCGATGAGCTGGAAGTGGGCGAAACCGGCCACGCTCAAAGCAGCAAAGGTCAGGTAGGCGTAGTAAGCGCGAGGGAAGCCTTCCCAGCTCCCTCTCTGAGGTGGGACCTCGGCCTGCTTTAGGCCCCGGGCCCGTACCAGAAAGAGCAGCGCCAGCAGGGCAGGGAGCAGCAGTCCGGCAAAGCCCAACCGGTAGCCGCCCTGAGCCACCAGCCAGGCCACCGCCAGTGGCCCCAGGAAGGCCCCTAGCTGGTCCAGAAGTTCGTGCAGGCCGAAGACCCTGCCATGCCCCACCTCCTTGCCCGCCCGCGAGAGCAGGGCGTCGCGGGCGGGGGTGCGCAGCCCCTTGCCCAGGCGCTCGAGGAAGATGAGCGCCGAGGCGCTCCAGGCCGCTCCCGTCAAGGCCAAAGCCGGCACCGAGAGCAGGTTGAGGGCATAGCCGGCGTACATTAGCGCCCAGTGCCTCCCGGTGCGGTCGGCCAGACGCCCGGCGAACAGGCGCACCAGGTAGCCCAGGAACTCTCCTACCCCGGCCACCGCCCCCACCAGCAACGGGCCGGCGCCCAGCACCGCCAGAAAGGGCCCGCCGATGCTGCGTCCTCCCTCGTAGGTGAAGTCGGCGAAGAGGCTCACCAGGCCGATACCGATGACGAAGCGCATTGCCAGCTGCTGGGTTTCGCTCATGACACCTCCCGTACTACGGGGTAGAGCCACCAGTTCCAGGGAAACCTCTCCCGCAGCATCTGTGGGTTTTGGGGAAGCTGCTGGGGATGCTTCACCCAACCTTGGCCGGCTGGGGTGAGCTGGGTCACCGCACCCCGCAGCACCCCCCCCAGCTCCACCATCCCCGCCGGGCCATGCAACCCTAGCCAGTGCAGGGCGGCCCAGAGGTCATTGGGGCCTACGGTCACCTTGGGAATTTCCGGCGGCCCAGCGGTATCGGAGCGGTGGTGATGAAACATCGGCTACCTCCTGGCAGGCTGCCGAAAGATCTTCCGGTACAGGTCAGGGCCGTAGCTGGTCTGCAAAGGCTCGCCCTCGGCCAAACGGAACGAACGCTTTCCATCCTCGCTGCGCTCAGCCCGCAAAAACAGGGCATTGGGCAGATGTTGCTGATAGAAGCTGTGGCTGAAGTCGTACTGGTGGCTGACGAAAAACACCCGAACCCCCCTTTCCAGAAGGGCCCGCACAACCTGCCGCGCCACCTCCGAGCCCTCCCGCTCGTTGGTGGCAGAAAACGACTCATTGAACAAGACCAGTGCGCCGCGGTGGAGGTGCTCTACCAGCTCGCTCATGCGTTTGAGCTCCTCGTCAAACTTGCCACTGCGCATGCTAGCGTCTTCCTCGCGCTTGAAGTGGGTGAACAAGGATACACAGGGCGTGGCTACGAATTCTTCCGCTGCGACAAACAGCCCGCTTTGCATCATCAGTTGGGCCAAGCCAATGCTGCGCAAAAAGGTGGTTTTTCCGCCCCGGTTGGCGCCGGTGATGATGACCAGGTCTTTGCCATCGGTGCTGAGGGTGTTGCCCACCACCGGCTTCTGCAGGGTGAGGGCCAGGGTGGGCTCATAGAGCTCCCTGAAGGCCTGGCGCTTTTGCCCCAGCGGAACAGGCCGAGGGAAGCAGCGCGGAGCCCCGATTTGCTCCAGGCGCTGGTAGAGGTTGAGGCTACCCACGTAAAAAGCCAGCTCGTTGCGCAGCAGGGTCCAAAAGCCGGTGATGTGGTCGGTGGACTGGGCCAGCGCAGCGGCCACCGAATTGAGGCCGCGGTCCTGCAGCTCTGACAGGGCTCGAGCCCCTCCCTCATCGCGCGGATCAATGGAAAAGCTGTAGGAGCGCGGTTTGGGCGAGCGCCAGCGCTGCCACCAGGACTGCTGAGCATCGTGGGGCCGGCGCAGGATGTAACGAATGCCCTTATTGCCCTGCCCGAGCTGCGCGCTCATGAGCTGCCCACGGGGGAAATGCAGCTCGCGCAGGTGTCCTTCAACCACCGCGAAGTAGTCGTCCGAAAGTTCCTCTTGCAGCATGGCGAAAAGCCGCTTGAAGCCCTCAGAGCGAAATTCCGCCGCATGCCGATCGGCCAGCTTGCGCAGCTTTTTGAGGGCCTCCACAAACATCTGCAGCACCTCGAGGGCCCGGCGCAGGATGGAAGAGGGCGAGTCGCGGAACAAGAACCAGCTCTTCTTCTCGTTCAGCAGGGCTTCAACCGCAAGGCCGTAGATTTCCCGAACAATTGCCGGATGGCTCAGGCAGTCTTGCAAAACCGCCTGGCGGTACAGAATCTCCTGGGGCTCGAGCAGGCTGGCCAGCACCACCTTCTGGGCCACTTCCAGCAGCAGGGGATCCTCGCCGGCCATGGCCTCAAACAACACAGCCAAACCCAGGTCTTCCATCAGCATCTGGGCCTGAGGCGGCAGAGGTTGCTGTAGATCCAGGTTGCGGTCCGAATAGAGCAGGCACACCTTCATGGCTTCACACGCTCCTTGAGCTGGTCGTAGGTTAGGCCGTATTTGCGGGCCAGGGAAAGGGCATAGGCCAGGCCGTCGGCAGGTTTGCGAATCACCCGGTAGGTTCTGCGGTCGGGCTCGTCTGGTACCACCGTGCTGACCATGCTGACGGTTTTTTCCTGGGTGGTTAGCTCGTCAATAAAGGTCACCCAAACGCAGATCAGGTCTTTCTGAATCAGGGCTTGCAGGACTTCCTGGCTTAGAAACAGGGCATCGCTGAAGGTGGTGGAGTTGAAGACCTCGTTCAAGATGACAATGCTGCGAGGGGTGGCCCGCTCCAGGACCCGGTGAATGCGCAGCAGGTCGTCCTCGAGCTTTCCCCGCAGGCTGTGGGGGTCTTCGGCCCGCTCGAAGTGGGTCAGAAGGTGATCAAAGAGGAAAAGCTGGGCCTGCCGACCCGGCACCGGGAGCCCTAAAGCGGCCAGGTAGTGCAGTTGGCCGAACATGCGCGAAAAGGTGGTTTTTCCCCCTTGGTTGGGACCGGTAATGACCAGGATGCGTTCCGAGCCTTGCAGGTAGAAGTCATTGGTGACCACCAGCTGCCCGGCGTTGAGCAGCTTTCGGGCCAGGGCCAGGTCGAACCCCTGCTCCACCCGCAGTTCCTTGCTCTGATCGCTGACCTTGGGATAGCAAAAGGGCAGACCAGCCTGCCGCAGGGGCGCGATGTACTCGAGGTAAGCCAGGTAAAACTGCGCCTGGCGGTCAAATTCACCCAAGGTGGGGTCTAAGTAGTCCTTGCGCTCCCGGTAAAACCGCTCGAGCCAGCCAAAGGTTTCCGGGTACAAGAGCGCGACCAGGCCCAGCACCTGAGCCTCGACATGGTCCATCTCGGGCCAATCCGAGAACTTGACCCGGTATTCCTTTACCGCCCCCTGCTCGAACTTGGCGAAGGTATTCAATACCTCTTGGCCGTAGTCGGCTTCGCCCTGGTACTTGAGCACGGTCACCGTGCTGCCTTGAATCCGCACACAGTACACCACCGTATCCAGGGCGGCTTTTAGTTCCCGGGTTTCCTTTTTCAAGGCCACAAAACGATCCGATGTGATGTACCCCTGCAGATATTCCCGAAATGCCCTCAGCCCCTTAGAGCCCAGGTGGAGGTCGGCCAGCTCTTGGTTTAGGCCATCCGCAGCCTGACAGTACAACCCTACCGCATCCAAAAACCAGCGGGCTTTCTGGTAGGGGTAGTACAGCTTCTCCGCCAGGGCCAGGTATTCCCGCATGGTTTGCAGGGTCTGGGCAAAGGCCCGTATGGGTTTTTCCACCACCGGGTTATCCAAATCCTGCACGATCTCCTGGCGGTACACGATGGCTTCGAATTCGGTTAGGGGGCGGTAAAAAAAACCCTTGATCTGGTAGGATTCGCGACCCTCCACCACTGCATCCACAATTTGGTCCAGGAACAAGTCGC
This sequence comes from Calidithermus timidus DSM 17022, assembly GCF_000373205.1. Lineage (NCBI taxonomy): Bacteria > Thermotogati > Deinococcota > Deinococci > Thermales > Thermaceae > Calidithermus > Calidithermus timidus. The sequence continues at coordinate 24,913 of NZ_KB890689.1, read as the reverse complement.
TGAAGCACTCCGGAGCCTCTACCGCCGGATCCAGCAGAGGTACGGGGGCTTCGTGTAACAGGTTGCCAAAGTGTGCGGTGGTCTGCAGCATGGCCTACTCCTTCTAAACCCGCGCCTCCTGGTAGGACTGAACCAGCTCCTCGATCTGACCGGCCTCGAGGGGCAGCTTGTGCAACGCCTTCAGCAGCGAGGTTTGGTCATAAGGTACCCGCATGAGCTGTATTTTTCCGTCTTCCCAAGGGGCAAATCCGACCTGGGGTCTCCATCCAACGGCTGCCCCACCGACCCCGGGTTAACCACGGTCACAGGTCCCTGGGGGGTGTGCCCCAACAGCAACACCTCAGCCTGAACGTCGGCACAGGCCTCTGCAAAAAGCGCCGGGCTGGCCTCTGGGCGCAACCGGTCATCGTACAGAGGATCGGAAGGGGTGGCGTGCACCATCTGAAAGCGCACCCCCTTCCCACAGCAGGGAAAGCGGCAGGGCCCGCAGGTAGGCCAGCCCTGCTTTGCCCAGCTGCTCACGGGTCCAATCCCAAAGCAGCTTGCCCAGAGCACCCTTGGGGGTGGGCGCTACTGCCGCCCTCCCCCAGGCCACCGCCTGGTCGTGGTTTCCCCGAACGCCCACCGCGTTGTGCCGGTGCAGCCACTCAATCATTGCCCCCGGCTCCGGCCCATAGTTGACCACATCCCCTCCAAAAAGCACCTGGTACACCGGTCCAGCCGCAGCCTCTACCGCAGCCAGGGCCCAGGGATTGGCGTGGACATCACTTAGCAACAACAGTCTCATGGGGTTTTTCCTTTGGGCAGGTAGCGAATCACCTCGACTTTTTCCATGGTCACCAGGCCCTCCTGGACCATCTGGTCCAAAACCGGTATAAAGGCACGGATTTTCTCCTCTGTATCTACAATCTCCACCAGCAGTGGTAGGTCTTCGGAGAGCTGGAGAATCTTGGCGCTGTGGATGCGGGAGTGTGCGCCATAGCCTTCGAAGCCCTTGAACACGCTTGCCCCTGCCAACCCCCGGGCCCGTGCTTCGGCCACGATGGCCTCGTACAGCGGCCTGCCCTGCCACTTATCGGCCTCCCCGATGAAGATTCGCAGCAGCTTGGCTTCCCTCTCGAGCCTCATCACTCCCTCCTTCACGTCACCAGTCATCCGGTCAGCCAGTACCCCGCGAAGACCGCCAGCAGCCCCAGCCACAGGCTGCCCTGGCTGTACAGCAGCGCCAGGAGCCACTGGCTGTTTTGCATGAGGGTCAGGGTTTCCCAACACAGGGTAAAAAAGGTGGTGAATCCCCCACAAAAGCCCACGGCCAGCAAAAAGCGCCCTTCCTGTGATAGGGCCCCCTCTGCCGAGAAACACAGAAACAGGCCGATCAAGAGGCTCCCCAGCACGTTGATGAGCAGTGTGCTCCAGGGAAACCCGCTCCCGCCCAGGCGCTGCACCCAGGCTCCCAAGCCGTAGCGCAACACCGAACCAACCGCGCCCCCCAGAAAGATCAACGCGTATCGGTCGCTCACGAAACTTTGCAGAAGCTGCATAACCAGACGGAAACCCCTTTCCTGGCAGCTCTAAATCTGTTTACTGCACCACCATCACCGGGCAGGAGGCGTAGTGCAGTACCCGTTCGGAGACCGAGCCCAGCATCCAGCGCTGCACCGGGGTTAGGCCCCGCCGCCCCAGGACGATGAGGTCGCTGCCGTGCTCCTCAGCAAAACGGATGAGCAATTCCGCTGGGTGTCCGACCTTACGGTGCAGATGAAGGGGCACCCCTTGCTTCCTTGCGGTCTCCCGTGCCCAGCGGAAGGCCTCGGCCAGGGGGCCTTGGGCCTCCTCGAGCGTGTCTTCAATCTCCCCCTCGAGTTCAGCGAACTCCGGGGGCCGCACCACCGCCAAAGCACTCACCTCGCTCCCTAAAGCTCCGGCTAGCTCGAGGGCTGTCGTAAGCGCCTTGCGTGCAGACTCAGAGCCATCGTATCCGACCAGGATCTTTCTAAACACGCTCCTCACCTCCCTTGGCCAACCAGGCTTCGATACGCTTTATTCCCTGCTCCAGACGGTCTAAGCCCACCGAGACCTCCCCGTAACCGGCCAGCCTTCGTGTGCTCAACTCTTCGAGGCCCACCCCGTAACTGCGTAATCTTGTTCTGAAGAGCTTTTGTATAGGGATGGTCTAAAAGCGAATTCTCCTCGTGGTATAGGTACCCCAATAGCGGAGCTTCGCTCAAAGCCCGCTCGAGCTGGAGTAAACGGTGCTCCAGCTCTGTCAGGCTGCTCCGTAAACCCCGTCGATGATTGGGAGAAATCGTCACCAGGGTTTTCATGCTTGCCCCTCTACCGGGCTCGGCTTGGCCAGATGCTCAAGGTGTCGCCGAGGCAGAAAGAAGCGGTTGGCGATCCAGGTGGGCACCACCGCGCTAGCGATCACTGCTGCCACCAAGAAGGAGTACTGGGCTTGGGTGATGATTCCGTGGCTGAGGCCATAGAGCGAGCTGATGGTGCCGAAGGTCAGCCCGGTGCTCATCAGGAGCGTGGTGTACATGGATTCCCCGCGCGGATAGCGATAGATACGGGTTATCGGAAACACCCCAGCGAACTTGGTGGCCATCTTGGCCAAAAGCAACGCTACGAAGACCCCGAACCAAGCTACTAGCGCTGGAATCTGCACCAGCGAACCGGCGCGGATGAAGTAGAAGGGGGTGAGAAGACCAAAGGTAAGGGTACGTAGCCGCCGTACCAGGGCGTGATCACGCCCCACTGTCCCGGCCAGCACCATCCCCACGAGGTAGGCCGGAAGCACCGCCTCCGAACCACTCCACACCGCCAAGCCGCCCAGCAAGAATAGTGCAAAGAGCAAAAACTTGGCCTCGAGCTCGCTGGTCCTCCCACCGTAACGCCGGAAGAAGGGGCCGGTGGTTTTGAGCAGCAGCCCCAACCCCAGCGCCAGACTGCCCACGAACAGCAGGGTCCTGGGGCCAAAGGGCGCGAAGAGCAGGCCCAGGGCGATCACCGTCGCCAGGTCGTTGACAAAGCAGGCCGCCAGGATCAGCTTGCCGTAAGCGGTCTGGTTAAGACCCAGCTCGAGCATCACCGCATACACCACCGCCACGCTGGTGGTGGAAAGTGCCACTCCCGCCAGCCACGAGGCCTGAGTCGCCCAGCCCAGCAGAAAGTGAGCGATAGCCGCCACCCCCAAAAAAGGAGCGAAGAACCCCGCCAACCCTAGCACGCTGGCCTCCCTCCAGCTCCTGCGGAAAGCCTCCGGGTCGAGCTCTGCACCGGCCAAAAAGGTCAGCACGATGCTACCCACCCCGGCCAGAAAAGCGACCCAGCTCTGATCCGCTCCGAGAAACTTCGGACCGATTGCCGCGCCAATGACCAGCTGGGCTACCACCCCCACCACGATCTCGGTGAGGGCCACCGAGATGCGCATCCAGATCGAGAGCAGGGTAGCGAAGAGGGCCAGCCCTAACCATAAGGCTGCGCTGAACCAGGTATTGTCCATACCTTCCTCCGGTTGGGGGAGAGCGCAACGAATAGCTCCTACCCCCGGGGGTAGGAGCTATCAGCCTTTTAGGCGGTTTAGGCGAGCTCCATCGCCTTGTTCTGGAGTATAGCAGATCCCAACCGAGTTGAACCATAGGGGCGTGGGGCGGCTGAACCGGGAGTTGGCCCGTCGGCAGCCGGGCGAGGAGACCCGGCGGAGGCTCGCCCGCGCCCATGCCCGCGTGGCACAAGCTCACGACCAGACTTGCCCACAGCTACGGGATCGTGGTGGTGGAGACGCTGAACGTGGTCGGGATGATGCGGAACCACCGCCTAGCACGGGCAGTTGTGGACGCTGCACCGGCCGAACTCCGCAGGCAGCTGGCATACAAGTGCGTGTGGTACGGCTCTCGCCTGGTGGAGGCGGACAGGTTCTGGCCGTCGAGCAAGACGTGCTCCAGCTGCGGCGCGGTGAAGGAAAAGCTCCCGCTGTGGGGGCGCATGTTCCGGTGTGAGGCCTGCGGCCTCGTCTTGGACCGGGATGAGAACGCGGCGCGCAACCTTGCAGCACTTGTGGCTGCCGTCGCCGGGAGTGGACTGGAGACGCTAAACGCCCGTGGACAGGGTGTAAGACCTGCCATCCGGCAGGCAGTCCTGGAGGAAACGGGAAGCCGGGCGCGCGCAAGCGCGTAACCGGCGCCTCCGCCTGGTAACGGGCGGATGTCGGGAACAGATTTCTATGTTCTCGGTAACGGTACCCCCATTCCCGCGGAACATCAGTAACGATTCTCGTTCTCATAACCCATAAATCCGACTGGATTACTTGACATTAAAATCCGCCCCCTCTAGACTGCCCCTTGTTGAGCTTGGGGTGACACCTCAAGCCCGAAAGGAAGCCCTATGAGAAAGGTTCAGATTGCTATCGTCACCGCGCTGGCCCTGGGAGCCCTTGCACAGGCCCAGGGAAGCCTGACCATCTACTCCGGGCGCAGCCAGGGGCTCGTGGACCCCCTGGTCAAGCAGTTTCAGGCCGAAACCGGCATAAGGGTCAACGTGAAGTACGGGCGCGACGCCGAGTTGCTGGCGGCCTTGCAGGAGGAAGGCTCCCGCAGCCCCGCCGACATCTTCTGGGCTAACACCTCCGGAGCCTTGGGGGCTGCGCAGCAGTTGATGATCAAGCTGCCCGCCTCGATCACCAGCAAGCCCAGCGGCTTCGTGCCGGGATCGGTCACCTGGACGCCGCTTTCGATCCGCTTCCGCGTGCTGGCGTACAACACCCAAAAGTTCAAGCCCGAGCAGTTCCCTCAGTCAGTGATGGAACTACCCCAGCAAACCCAGCTCAAAGGGCGCATCGGTTGGACCCCCACCTACTCCAGCTTCCAGGACTTCATCGCCGCCATGATCCTCATCCACGGCGAGGCCAAGACCAAGGAGTGGCTCGAGGGCATGAAGCGGCTCGAGCCCAAGGTCTACCCCTCCAACCCACCCATGATGGAGGCCATCCGCGCCGGCGAGATCGACGTGGCCCTGACCAACCACTACTACATCCAGCGCTTCATCAAGGCCGGCTACCCCATCGGCACCTACTACTTCGCCAAAGGCGACGTGGGCAGCCTGGCTTTGGTGACCGGCGCAGGCATCCTCAAGAGCAGCAAAAACGTCTCCGGCGCCACCCGTTTCCTGGTCTGGCTGCTCTCGCCCAAGGCCCAGCAGTTCTTCCCCGGTGAGCTTTTCGAGTACCCCGTGGTCAAGGGGGCCATCCTGCCCACCACCCTCAACCCCCTCGAGGACATCCTCGCACGCAGCCCCAAGATCGACTTCGAGAAGCTCCCGCTCGAGGGCGCGCTGAAGGTATTGCGCGAAGCCGGGCTGCTCTGATTGGGTCAATCGTCCCGATTGGGTGCCCAAGCAGGCGGAAGGTCGTCATGCCCTCCGCCTGCAACCTTTCAGGCAATTCGTTATCGTGGAGGCTTGTGGAACCGGATACCGCACTCCCCCTCTCCCCCTTGCCGACCTCAGCCTTGCTCGAGCTCATCCGTCGGCGTCGCAGCATCAAGCAGGCCCAGCTTCGCCCCGACCCCATCCCGCGGGAGTACGTCGAGCGCATGCTCGAGGCCGCCAACTGGGCTCCCAACCACGGGGCCTCGGAGCCCTGGCGCTTCACGGTCTTCGCCGGAGAAGCCCGCAGGGCGTTGGGAGAGACCTTCGCCCGCTCCTACCGGCTGGGCATCGATCCCGAAAAGTACAACCCCGAAGCCGAGAAGGCCCAGCTCGAGCGGGTTTGGCTGGCTCCGGTGTGGATCTCCATCGGGATGCAGCCCGGCGGACATCACCCCGAGTGGGAAGAGGTGGCAGCGGTGGGGGCGGCGGTACACGCCGCGCAACTCGTGGCCGCGAGCCTTGGGCTGGGGGCTTTCTGGACTTCGGGGATGCCGGTGCTACACCAGAACACCGCGGAGTTCGTGGGGCTAAAGGCCCCCGCCAGGCTGCTGGGCTTCCTCTACGTGGGCTATCCCGCCATTCCCTGGCCCCAGGGCTTGCGGGGCGACTGGCGGGAGAAAGTGGCCTGGCACTGGGGTTGAGAAGCTAATTGCGAACGGTTCGCAGTGTGCTTTTTGTTGCGAAACCCTAGCGGAAAACTGGGATAAACTCATCAGGCTGTGGTGCACGCCCCCCGCCGACCCGTCCCCTGGCACTTCCTCATCCCCGCACTGATCGCGGGGAGTGGTGTTCTGCTGCCCCTAGCCTACCTGGTGCTGCGGGCCTTTGAGGCCGATCCCCAGACCCTGGCCGAGTTGGTGCTGCGCGAGCGCAACCTGCGGTTGCTGCTCAACACCTTGATCCTGTTGGTGGGGGTATTGTCGGGCACGGCCTTGCTGGCCCTGCCCCTGGCTTGGCTCACCACCCGCAGCGACCTGCGCGGTAAGCGTTTGTGGACGGTGCTCTTGACCCTGCCGCTGGCGGTACCGGGCTTCGTGGGGGCTTATACGCTGCTGGGGGCCACCGGGCCCAGCGGGATGCTCGAGGCCCTCCTGGGCATCGACTGGCCCCGGCCCTGGGGGTACTGGGGAGCCTGGGGCGTGCTGGTGCTCTTCACCTACCCCTACCTCTTCCTCAACCTCAGGGCCGGGCTGCTGGGCCTCGACCCCAGCCTCGAGGAAGCCGCCCAGAGCCTGGGCTACCGCCGGATAGAGGTCTTCTTCAAGGTGGTGCTGCCGCAGCTCAGGCCCGCCTTCTACGCCGGGGGGCTGTTGGTGGGGCTGCACGTGCTGGGCGACTTCGGCGTGGTCAGCCTGATGCGCTACGAAACCTTCAGCTACGCCATCTACCTGCAGTACTCCGCCTCCTTCGACCGCATCTACGCCGCCTGGCTCTCGCTGATGCTCATCGCACTCACCGGGGGGCTGCTGTGGCTCGAGGCCCGCCTGCTCTCGGGGCTCAGCTTTTCGCGGGTGGGCCTGGGCAGCGCCCGCCTCATCCGTCCGGTGCCCCTGGGCCCGTGGCGCTGGCCGAGCTACGCATTGCTGCTGGCCCCGGTGCTGGGCGCGCTGCTCATCCCGCTGGTCACCATGCTCTACTGGACGCTGCGCTTTCCCCACGAAAACCGGGTGTCGGTGGGCGAGGCCCTGGCCAACTCGGCCCAGGCCGCCGCGCCTGCTGCGCTGGTGGCGGTGCTGCTGGCCCTGCCCCTGGCCTACCTGGGGGTGCGCTTCCCCTCGCAGCTCTCGCGGCTCCTGGAGCGCACCGCCTACCTGGGTTACGCCACCCCGCCCCTGGCCTTCGCCCTGGCCCTGATCTTCTTCAGCCTGCGCGGGGCGCCCTTCCTCTACCAGACCCTCACCCTGCTGGTGCTGGCCTACGCCCTGCACTTCATGGCCGAGGCCATCGGGCCCATGCGCAGCGCGCTCTACCAGGCCCCGCCGCGGCTGGAGGAGGCCGCCCGCAACCTGGGCTTTGGCCCCATTCAGGCTTTCCTCAAGGCCACCTTCCCGCTGCTGTGGCGGGGGGTGCTGGCCAGCGTGGCCCTGGTCTTTCTCTCCTCGGTCAAGGAGCTGCCCCTGACCTTCTTGCTGGCCCCGGTGGGCTACAGCACCCTGGCCACCCAGATCTGGGCCTACACTTCGGAGGCCATGTACGCCGAGGCCGCCCCCTATGCGCTGCTGATCGTGCTCTTCTCGGCCTGTTTCGTCGGGCTTTTGATCTCCCAGGAGCGCCGCAAATGAAGCTACCCAGCGTCGAACATCAGCCACCCAACCCCCCGGGGATAACCGCCCAGCCCATCCTGCGCGTCGAAGGGCTCACCAAGCGCTTCCACCCCTCGATGCCCCCGGTCGTCGACAACCTGAGCTTCGAGGTCGCCCCCGGCGAGATCTTCGCCTTGCTGGGGCCCTCGGGCTGTGGCAAGACCACCGCCCTGAGGCTCATCGCCGGCTTCGAGCGCCCCGACAGGGGGCAGGTCTGGCTGGGTCAGGAAAACCTGACCCAGCGCCCCCCCGAAAAGCGCGGCATCGGCTTCGTCTTCCAGGACTACGCCCTCTTCCCCCACCTCAGCGTCTTCGAAAACGTGGCCTTCGGGCTGCGCAACCTCAGCCCCTCCGCCCGCAGGCAGCGGGCCGAGGAGGTGCTGGGCCTGGTGGGCCTCACCGTCTTCAAGGAGCGGCGACCCCACGAGCTCTCCGGCGGGCAGCAGCAGCGGGTAGCCCTGGCCCGCGCCATCGCCCCCGGCCCCAAGGTGGTCCTGCTCGACGAGCCTTTCAGCAGCCTGGACGCGGGCTTACGCCAGGCGACCCGCGACGAGGTGCGCGAGCTGCTCAAGCGCTCGGGCATCGGCGCGGTGCTGGTGACCCACGATCAAGAAGAGGCGCTCTCCTTCGCCGAGCGCCTGGCGGTGATGCGGGCGGGGAGCCTCGAGCAGGTCGGCACCCCCGAAGAGGTCTACACCCGCCCCCGCACCCCCTTCGTGGCCCAGTTCCTCGGGCGCACCAACCTGATCCCCGGCGAGGCCAGGGGCCTCGAGGCCGAAACCCCGCTGGGGCTGCTGCGGCTGGCCGAGGGGGCGGTGGGGCCGGTGCTGCTCTCCTTGCGCCCCGAAGGCTTCGTCCTCCAGCCCGGCGGCGAAGCCGTAGTGCTCAGCCGCGAGTTCAAGGGGCACGACCTCACCTACCAGGTGCGCCTGGACGGGCGGGACTACGTGGTGCAGGCCGACCCCCACTGCCCCTGCCGCCCCGGCGACAAAGTGCGCCTCGAGGTCCGCGATCCGGCGGTGGTCGTGGGCCGCCGCGGAGCAGAGGCCTAGGGCCGATGGCCAAGCGCGCGCATCAGCCACTCCAGGGCGTGTAGCCCGCCTGCACGAAGTAGAGCCCCTGGGGCGGAGCGGTTGGCCCGGCGTCCTTGCGCGTGCCGCGCTCGAGCAGGCGCGGGATATCGCCGGAGTCGCGCTTGCCCAACCCCACCTCGACCAGGGTGCCCACCATGCTGCGCACCTGTCCCCGCACGAAGCCGCTGCCCACGAACTCGAGCCAGATCTCCTGGGCCCTTCGACCCTCCAGCGGGGTGACCACGGTGAGGTGGGCACGGTAGAGCCGCCGCACGGTGCTGCGCTCGGCCTTGATGGCAAAGGCCCGAAAGTCGTGCTCCCCCTCGAGGTGTTCGAGGGCGTGGCGCATGGCCACCAGGTTGAGGGCCTGGGGAATCCACCACACCCGGTGGCGCTCGAGGCTCGGCGCCATGGGGCGTTGCAGGATGCGGTAGCGGTAGTGGCGCCAGCGGCAGCTCTTACGGGCGTGGAAGTCAGGCCCCACCTCCTCGGCGCTCAAAGCCCTGAGGTCGGGGGGCAAGAAGCTGTTGAGGGCATGGGGGATTTTGGCCGTGGGGATAGAGTCGGCGGTGTCGTAGTGAAAGGGCATGGCCAACGCGTGTACCCCGGCGTCGGTGCGACCGGCGGGTACCGCCTTGGGAATCGCTCCGGGAATGCGGGAGAGGGCGGCCTGAAGTACGGCCTGAACGGTGCGCTCTCCTTTGGCCTGGGTCTGTAGCCCGGCAAAGCGGGTGCCGTCGTATTCGACGGCAAGCAGAATACGCCGCACCCCGGCGGGCGCGATGGCCTCGGTCTCGAGCTGTTCTTGCGGCTCCAGCACGGCTATCAATGCTAGCTCATTGTAGCCTTCTACGTCATACGCGAAGGGCTGGCAAGGCAGCGTGCGCTCAGGGCGCGGTGAACTCCAGCCAAAGCCGCCAGGCCTCGATGGGCCGCAAGGATATATCCGCCCCCAGCCGCACCTGCCGCTCGCGGTCGTAGCCAAGGCCAAGGAGGAGCTTGCCCTCCGGAGCCTGCGGGTTCCACCAGCCCCAGGCCTCCAGCCCGCTCGCCCCGTCGAGGGCCCAGCGCAGCCGCCCCCACCATCCGGTGTTCCATTGGTAGTAGAGCTCGCCCAGCTCCCCGCTCACCCCCACGCGCGGTGTGAGGCCCGCGGGCGAGAGCCAACTGCCCGCCTCGAGCCCGCCCACGCGTCCACCCACGTAGCCCTGCCCCTCGACATAGGCCGCCTCGAGGCCCATCCCCTCGCCCAGCCGGTACTGGCCGTAAATCCCCCACCGCCCCTCTTCCCCCCATGGGGTACGCTCGAGGGGAGTGGCGTACACCGCCCGCTTGCCCAGGTAGAGCCGGATCTCGTCGTGGGGGATGAGCATGTATAGCTCCCTCACGCCCCCCCACACCCCGCTGCCAAAGGTGGCGTAGCCGCTGCCCCTGAGCTCGTACCACCCGGCCAACAGGTTGGCCTCGAGGCGCACCCCAAACAACGCCTGCTGCCCCGCGCTCCCACCCTCAAAGCGCCAGAAGCCGCTCGGCAGCAGGTTGAAGCTGAGCAAGCCCGAAAGCAGGGGAATGCTGACCCAGGAATAGAGGCGGCCTTGCATTGGGACCACGATACCATCGCAACAAAGAACCGACCCCGAAGGGTCGGTCCCGGGGGCTCGGTGCGCTAGGAACCGCAGCAACCGCCGCTGCCCTGCCCCTCAGGGGCCTTGGCCCCGTCGGTGCGGAAGGAGTGGCCACAGCCGCAGGAGGAGGTGGCGTTGGGGTTGTTGACGCTGAACCCGCCGCCCATCAGGTTTTCCACCCAGTCTACCTGCGAGCCCACCAGCAACGGCAGCGACATGCGGTCTACGACAAGGCGCACGCCGTGCATCTCGGTGACGGTGTCGCCCTCGAGTTCGCGCTCGTCCACGGCCATGCCGTACTGGTAGCCGCTGCAACCGCCCGACTTGATGAACACCCGGATCGCCGCGTGGGGTTTGTTGTAGCGAGCCAGGATCTCCTTGGCCCGCTCGGCGGCCAGGGGGGTAATCGAAAGCACAGCCTGTTCTTGAACCATCCGCACACCTCCATTGCCTTTCCCCACCGACACCAAGCCAGGGGGTGGGGCGGCAACAGCTCCTGAGAAGAGGTTAGCATACGAAAACCCCGCAAACGTGAGGGGATGCACCGCATGAGCGTCTTGCGTTTGGCGTTCGACCTCCCGCGGGTTATGCTTTTGGGCGGTTATGGATCGCCCCCTGATGATCTTTAGCGGACAGTCCAACGTCCCGCTGGCCCAGGAAATCGCCGACAACCTGGGCGTTCCTTTGGGTAAAAGCACCACCGAGCGCTTCGCCAACGACTGTCTCTTCGTGCGTTATGAGCAGAGCCTGCGCGAGGGCGACGTGTTCATCATCCAGTCCCTCACCCCTCCGGTGCAGGACCACCTGGTTGAGCTGCTGATGATGATCGATGCGGCCAAGAGCTCCAGTGCCGCGCGGGTCACCGCCGTCATCCCCTACTACGCCTACGCCCGCTCCGACAAGAAAGATGCCCCCCGCATCTCCATCACCGCCCGGCTGGTCGCCGACCTGATCCAGACCGCCGGAGCCGACCGGGTGCTCACCATGACCCTGCACTCGGCCCAGGTTCACGGCTTCTTCAAGGTGCCCGTAGACCACCTCTCCGCCGAGCCGGTCATCGCCAACTACTTCGCCACCCGCGTAGACCAGCTCGAGAACGCCGTCATCGTCGCCCCCGACGCCGGCGACCTCAAGCGCGCCAGCGCCCTGGCCCGCCGCCTGGCCCTGCCTTTGGCCTTCATCGACAAGCAGCGCCTCTCCGACACCGAGGTGACCTCGAGGGGCCTCGTCGGCAACGTCAAGGGCAAGATCGCGCTCATCATCGACGACGAGGTCTCCACCGCCGGCACGCTGGTGCAGGCCGTCGACGTGCTCAAGCAGAACGGGGCCGAGGCCGTCTACGCGGCCTTCACCCACGGCGTCTACGTGGGGCCCGCCATCGAGCGCATCGAGAAGAGCCCCATCCTCGAGGTCGCCGCCACCAACACCTGCCTCTACAAGGGCCCGCCCAGCCCCAAGCTGCAGACCCTCTCGGTGGGCCCGCTCTTCGCCGAGGCCATCTGGCGCACCCACCGCGGCGAGTCGGTCTCCTCGCTGTTTACCTGAAAGCCCTCAATTGGGCAGCTTCCACCCGCTGGGCTGCGCCGAGCGGGTCCCGTCCGGGTTGAGCTGCACCCGCACCAGCTTGGAGACCGTCACCGTCGCCGGGTAGGGGCCTGCCCGCTTGCCGGCCTCGGCCAAAGCCTGCACCAGGGCATTGGAGAAGTCCAGCAGCAAGGCGTCTTGTTGCCAGGTGGGTAGGGGGCTCGAGACCGCCACCCGGGTAAAGCAGGCGGGGTTGGGCGTGGCACAGTGGGGCTCCAAGCGGAGCTGCCCGCCCTCGAGGCGCAGCGCGTACGCCCCCAGCTCCACCCGCCCACCCCGCCGGAGGATGGCCTGCCACTGCGCCACCGCCCCGGCCCAGAAAGCCCGGGCCTCGGCCGTGCGCGGCCCGACCGTATATCGCCAGGCGCCAGGGGTGGCCACCGCCCGAGACTGCGAGGCGGTGATCGCGAAGAAGTTCGCCGTCTGCACCACCTGGGCCAACCCGAAGCCGAGCAAGCCCAGCAGGACCGTCGGGACCCAGCGCCTCATTTTGGCCCTGCCACCACCCGGGTGTCCCGCTGCCCCACTCCCTCGGCCTGGGGCAGGGCCAGAGCCTCCGCCAGGAAGGCCCAGAACACCCCCACCAGCAAGCCCAGCACGCCAGCGATGGCCGCGTAAAGCAACGGGCGCGGCGAGGTCGGGCGCAAGGGCTCCGCCGGGGGCACCAGCACCTGCACCTGCAGCGCCTGGCCCACCAGCTGGCTGAGCTGCTCCGGCTTGTCGAGCAGGGGGGCCAGGGTATCGATCCGGGCTTGAAGCTGCGCCGCGGTCGAGCGCAGGCGCGACTCGTCCAGGCTCAGGCTGGTGAAGGCGGGGCTCGAGCTCCGCGCCGTCTCCGGGCCCACCTGCCGGGCCTCCAGGGCCGCCGCAATGGCCGCGTCCGAGCGCCCCTCGGCCGAGAGGTTCTTCAGCTCGGCCTGGATGCGCTTGAGGCTCTCCTGGGTGGACTCGAGGTCAAGTTGCGTCTGCGCCAGCAGGGCCCGGATGTTGGAGACCGCTCCCTCGACCATGCGCGCCCGGAGGTAATCCGTCGCCACCCGCACGATGCGCTCCACCCGCTGGCGGGCCTCATTAGGGGTCCTCCCCTTCGCGCTGAGGTTAAGCAGGCCCTTCTTCTCGTCGAAGCGTGCCCCATAAACCTCGGGGGGTTGGTCAACCCCGAGATCCTTTGCCAGAAGCGTGGTGTTTTGCAAGTCCACGAAACCCTGGGCAAGCCCAGGTAATGACGGGAGATTGCTTAGCACCCCTGATTGCAATTGGTTGTTAAACGATAGGCTGAGGACTACCTTACTGCTATAGGTTTTGGGCCACACCTGGCTCACCGCAAAAACCAAGATGGCCGCGCCCAGGGTAAGGCCTAAAATCAAGTTCTGGCGGCGCTTCAGCACCAAATAGAGATCGCGCAGCGAGAGCTCGTCGCTTTGGGTGTGGGGCTCCATGCTCACGCGCGCATTGTATCAGGGGGCGGTCGGAGCGCCCAAGCCACGGCGACCCACAGCGGGTAGTAGACCCCAGCATAAAACCAGGTGTAGTCAAACAAATTCATGAATAAAGCTGTACCAATCACGGCCAGTGCGGCCCACTGCCCCATCTGCCAGAGCATTCGTATTATGGACCCCCAAAGCCCCAAGAACCCGAACAGGCCAAGTAGTCCCGTCTCAGCCAGGAGATGCAAGAACAGGTTATGGGCATGAGCGGCAGCGGGCTCGAGGGCATTAGGAGGACGATGTTCAAGGTAATAAATCCCGAAGCGATTTGCACCAATTCCGGTAAAGGGATATTCTGTGAAAGCCTGCCAAGCCACCTGCCAAATCTCCAAACGAGATTGGCTCGAGGGTGAACTTAAGTCAGTAAAGCTTATAAGTCTCCCTAAACGATCTTCCCAGCCAGGAAGAAGGACCATCATCAGGCCTGCAGTTAGGATTATCCCCACAGCCCACTTCCAAGCCCGTGGGAATTGAATGACCCAGATCATACTCATGAATAACACGCCTAAAAACGCGGCTCGGCTGCCCGATATCCATACTGTGCCAATCATTGCTGTCAATGCGATTAATGCCAACCTCCAGCCCCCAAGCAGCCAGACAAGGCTAGCAGCTACTACACCAGAAGCACCGAAAGCGTTTGGGTTAATGGCTAGTCCTGCAGCCCGTGACTCACTTGAAAAGTATGAAAAGTATTGCCATACACCAACGCTTAAATGAAGCGCAAGCCCCAAAGTAATCATTAGGGCTGCCCGTGCCCTGCTCACGTAGGTTAGGAGGTAAGACGTTCCATAAAACACCAAAAGCCCTAGAAGTACAGTTCCGAACCACCATACGAAGCGCCCTAGGGGGGTAGGGTCAGGTTGCCCACCAGATCGGTAGGCAGAGGGGAAAGAGCCTAGTTCGAGTTGAGCATAACCGATGTCAATGTACGTCCAGTTGCCCTTAATCTGGACGATATCTGGCCCTTGTACAAGTTCATCACCCGGTCTAACTTGGTAAGTGGCATAGGCACGTTTAAGCCCATCTCCTACGTCAACCAACCGCGTGGGAACTATCTGTCGACCCCGCTTTGTCCAAAACGACAGTTGAAGCGTTACATTACCATCACTTCGGAAGTACAAGCTCTGGGTTAATATCGTTCCTTGCCGGACAGAGTAGTAGAGATCTGAGCTAATTCCCGATAGGCCTTCTCGCTTGTAAAAGCGTACGAAGCCGTCTGCTTGCCGCTCTCCTCGCTTCATGGGGTCATAGGAGAACAAATACCATGGCGTTTCAGGCGCGAATAAGTTCTTTTCTGGCCTCTGATCGTTGACCCAAGGAACTTTTATATCCTCCACCGGACTTAATAACTGCCCCACCCCTCCTACAAATCCTGCAGACAGAAAATAAACCCACAGGGTTGACCTTGACCCTTGGCTTTGATAAGAGCCCTTCCTGAGCCCCAGTATCCCCAGGCATACTGCTGCGGCGGCAAACCCTATGGTAAATAGGGGCAATAAGATAAAGGGTAAACCATACAACCAGGTCACACTTGAAGCACTTTAGCTACTAGCTAATTAGTCGAGTGAGCTCTTTCTATGAGCTCGCGCTCCCACCCGGTATAGTACTGCTTTATAATTTCTGAGGCCGCCTCTTCTGTTAAATACCTCACGTTACTGTATATGGGGTCGCGATAGTCAGCAACCTTACCGCTTTGCAAGGCCCCAATTACTTGCCTAATCCCCTGCTCTACAGTCCACTGGGGCTCAAAGTCAAGGGTTTTGCGAATTTTGCTAAAGTCAACACGGTAGTTGCGCCGATCTCCATCCCGGCCGGAATCGATTAGTTCTGCACTGGGGATAATTCGTTGAATAAGTTCACCAACTTGCCCTAGAGTCATATTCTGCTCATTCGAGCCCACGTTGAAAATCTGGTTGCGTACTAGCTCGACTGGCGCCTCTATAACCTTAAGGACCGCCAAGGCAGCGTCATCCACATGAACGAACGGCCGCCACTGATCCCCCCCGAACACGGTGATCTTACCGTCCACCACAGCCTTGGCTGTCAAGAGGTTGACCACTAGGTCAAAACGTGTACGTCCTGAAAGGCCGTATATGGTGCCGAAGCGGAGGTTAACTACTGCAAACTGTTCATCAGCCAGCATGGCCAGAACTCGTTCCGAGGCGATCTTGCTCCGGGCATAAAGGGACACGGGGTTAAGACTCGAGCGCTCATCAAGAATCTGATCGCTAGCCCCATAGACTGAGCAGGTGCTCGCAAAAATAAACTTTGATATCCCGAATCCCTTGGCCACCTCAGCGATCATCCGAGTCGCCATCAGGTTAATTTCGATGGTTAGGTTCTCATCTACCGCGCAAGCAGGATCGCCCACCAACCCTCCGAGGTGAACAACCGTATCCATCCCCTGCATAGCCTCGACCACCTTATCGACCTGACGGAAATCCGCCTGGATGATTTCGAGGTGGGGGTGATTAATTACGCCCTGGATGGGCTCCTTACCATAGAGAAGTAGATCCAGCAGACGCACTTTGTACCCGCGCTCTAACAGCTTAGGTAGCAACGCCGAACCGATATACCCCGCCCCGCCGATCACCAGCACATTCTTGCCTGAGTTAGCTTTAGGCCGCTCATAAGTAATGACTTCCGCGATCGCCAGTCGTTTCCAAAAGTCCGACCACAACCGTGCCAAGATGATCAGCGGCAGGGCAAAAGCCCAGGCGATGAAAACAACCGACCGGGGAGGGTTCACATGTTGGGGCAACAGGAATCCCAGGAAGCCGAAGAGCAAAAAGCTTAGGGTTACCGCCTGCACGACCACAAGCACCTTATAGCGGCTGGCATAAGCCCGCCCCTTGGTGTAGAAACCGAAGAGTGCAAACACAGCTATCCCCAACGGCAACAAGATCGGCAAGGAGCGTAGATAAATATCTACATAGCCCTGAACCAGGCTGATATCCTGGCTCTTCTCCACGTAGAAGACAACAAACAGCCGGGTAAGCAAGGCCAAGGCGTAGCTAGCTGATAATAGGACAGCATCTGCCAGCACACGCACAAGTATTTCGCGGTTGAGAACTTTCATGCTTTTACCTCGAGGCCTGCTCCATCACCTGTTCAACAGCGGCAGCTGTTGCTTCAATATGCTCCGGCTGGAGAGTGGGGTGCACCAGGAACATCAGTGAGGTCTCGCCAAGTTGCTGTGCGATCGGCAAGCGCTCAGCAGGCCGTAGGCCTGCTTTTTCGAAAGCCTTCTCCAGGTAGATCTCACTGCAGCTGCCGCTAAAGCACGGGATCCCCATCTCGCCAATCGCCATCATAATACGGTCGCGGTCCCAGCCGGGTTTGAGTTTCTCAGGACGCACATAGACGTAGTACTTGTAGTAAGCATGATGAATGTCTCCCGGGGCAGGTGTAATCCGCAGGGCGGGAATTTGCCCGAATCGCTTATTAAGGTAATTGGCATACTCCCTTCGTTTATCGACCCAATGGTCTAGTTTCTTCAAGACCACACGGCCAATAGCGGCTTGTAACTCGAGCATGCGCCAATTGGTGCCGAAGTCCTCATGGAGCCAGCGGAATCCGGGGGGGTGTTGGCGGTTGTATACCGCGTCGTAGCTCTTGCCATGGTCCTTGAACGACCAAGCTTTAGACCAAACCTCAGGATCATTGGTCGTGAGCATTCCACCCTCACCACCCGTGGTAAGGATCTTATCCTGACAAAAGGACCACGCGCCGACATGCCCGATGGAACCCACTGAACGCCCTTTATACTTGGCCCCGTGGGCTTGAGCACAGTCTTCGATCACCTTAAGACCATACTTATCGGCCAGGTCCATGATAGGGTCCATATCGGCTGGCCACCCCGCCAAGTGGACCACGATAATGGCCTTGGTTCGCGAAGTAATCACCTTTTCGATAGTCTCAGCGGTAATATTCCCACTGTTGAAATCAACGTCTGCAAAAACCGGCTTAGCCCCACGCATTACTGCCGCGCTAGCCGAGGCGATAAAGGTACGAGGAGTCGTGATGACTTCATCCCCGCTGCCAATGCCTAAAGCATAAAGGGCGAGCTCGAGGGCTACCGTACCGTTATGCAGGGCCACCGCATAGCGAGTGCCCACATACTCTGCAAACTCCTGCTCAAACAGCCGCCCTTCCTGCCCAGTCCAGTAATTAACCTTTCCAGATTGCAGCACCTTCATGGCCACCTCGATTTCATCGGCTTCGAAGTGGGGCCAAGGTGCAAAGGGCTTGCTTAGCGAGCTCCTCACCATCGTCTAGTCTCCACTCTCCTGTCAAACCACCATAAGCTTTAGTGGCGCTGCTTAATGACTTTTGCGGGGATCCCCACCGCGGTGACATGTGAAGGCAAATCCCGGGTTACCACCGCTCCGGCTCCCACTGTGGTCCAGGCTCCAACACGGACTAGCGGAATAGCAACACTACCGGTTCCCATCATTACGCCCTCCTCCAGGACAACCCCACCAGCAAGGTGAACCCCGGGCGTGACCTGGGCATAATCATCTAAAAAACAGTCGTGATCTACGGTAGCCCCCGTGTTTACTACCACGTGCCTGCCGAGCTTGACATCAGGCTGGACGACTGTTCCCGCGAAGACCACCGACCCCTCACCAACCTGAGCCGAGGGATCTACCCAAGCAGAAGGGTGAATGAGGCTGACCCAATTCACATCCCTGAGGCACTCGGCAATACGCTTTCTTATACGGTTATCACCAATCCCGATGACTGCCTTCAGCCCAGGGTACTCTCTAGCTGACTCCACGGGCCCTAAGACGGGGACTCCCAATAGGCTCTGGCCTTTCTTGGCAGGGTCATCATCAAAAACACCAGCGATTGGCTGTCCTAGAGCTTTTAGCAAGCCAATAATCACCTTGGCATGCCCGCCAGCGCCGATGACAAATATAGCCTCAGCCATTTTGGGAACCCCTAAATTCTGGCATTGTGGCATGGCCAGCCGCACTAATCCCATCCCGCCGAACAACTTTAAGGATTGTTAACCAGAGGATTCTTAGATCCAACGTTAGGGTCCAATTGTCCACATACCATACATCGAGCTTAAACTTCTCTTCCCAAGTCAAGGCGTTACGTCCATTAACCTGTGCCCATCCGGTTATGCCTGGCTTAACCTCATGCCGTCGAGCTTGTTCCGGCGTATAGAGCTCGAGGTATTTCATTAGTAAGGGGCGAGGACCGACTAGGCTCATCTCTCCCTTGATTACGTTCCACAGCTCCGGCAGCTCATCCAGGCTTGTACTTCGCAGAAATTTGCCGAACCGGGTCAGTCGCTGGTCGTCAGGTAGTAATTTCCCCTCAGAGTCTCGAGCATCAGACATGGTGCGAAACTTGTACATTACAAAGGGCTTGCCGCCCAAGCCAGGGCGCATTTGGGTAAAAAAAATAGGCGACCCTAAATTTCTACGCACAAGGTAGGCTACGATGGCTATCAGGGGGGAGAGAAGCACGATGGCCAATCCCGCACCCATAAGATCAAGTACCCTTTTAAGCATTAAAGACCGCACTTCTTTTCTCCCTCAGCGCTTCGTCATACAGCTCCACGTGGAGGCGCAGGATGTTTGCGAGATCATACGCACGTATGACCCCGAGTCCGTGCTTCCCCATTCTATCTGCCTCCTCAGGATGATTGATCAAGTACTGCATCGCTTCCGCCAAGGCTACAACATTACCCACAGGCACAACAATTCCAGCTCCACTTTCTAGAAGGTCGCGTGTTCCCCGAGCATCTGCACCAATCACTGGAACGCCAAGGGCCATCGACTCCATTACTGCTCTAGGCAGTCCCTCGCGCTCGGACGTGAGTACGGTGGCAACCGATGCCCGCATCAAGGCAGGTATGTCTTTCCGAAACCCCAAAAAGCGCACTTGTTCGGCTACCCCAACCCTTTGAGCCAGCTCTTCGATCCTGGGGCGTAGCGGTCCTTCCCCGGCAAAAGCCAGCACCACCTCTTTCCTACGGAGCAACGCCAGCGCCTCAATAGCATCTTTATGGCGCTTACCCGGGTCAAAAGCCGCCACCATTAGTAAGAGTTTGTGTCTTTCCTCGAGTTTTAGCTCTTCACGCACCCGCTTAATATCCTCCTGAGAAACCCGCTCTGCGGTGTATTGGTCAAGGTCAATACCAATACCGGGCATGTAGCGAACCCGCTCTGGGGGAACAATACGGTAACGTCTGGCTGCCGCCTCATCCTCACGGTTGATGACCACTAGATAATCGGTCCAGCGCCCGGCCAATTTCTCGAGTCCCAGGAATATTGCATTGCTCAACGGACGGCCGTTACGGTGGAAGTGGAAGCCGTGAGCGGTATAAATTATCTTTGGCTTCCCAATTCGCCGTAAGTTCCTCAGTGCATAGCGGGTAACAAAGGCCGCTACCGGGGTATGTACGTGAACCAAATCGTAGTCACCTCGTTCAACGATTTTTCGTACTTGTGCTGAAGCTCGAGTAAGGTTCCTTAAATTTAATGGATTGCGGGTCCAGTCAATTTCATATATACGATCATAAGAGCTCTGGCATGCCGTACACGTCTTGATCTCTGCCGCCACAGCATCTACTAGCCAGCCTTGTGATCTAAGGTACTGGGATATTGGCAATAAAAATGCTCTTTGAGTGATTTCCATGGTAGTGATGCTGACCAATCGAGGACTCATGACTACCACCCAGGCACTCTCTGCTCTCTGATTTTTTGCAAAACTTCCACAGCTACGCTCAATGAGGTTTTATCTATAGGATTATACATTCGACTGGCCACCAATTGCTCTTTCTTAAGACTAGATAGGCCTAAAAGCACAGCAGATTTTGCCAGAGACCGGATATACAAAGCAACAGCCCATGGCCAACCGACCAAGTTAGGACCGTGTTTCAGAAGCACCTTTCTTTCTGAAGAATAGCTAGTCAAGTATAGCCTTGGGCGAACATTCCCAACAAGGCGGTAGAAAAACAATGCTTCTTGTAGGTGAGCAAACTTACTGCTTTTAAAGGTCCTTGCCCACAGCTCCCGATCCTCAGCTCTTGGATAAGCAGGATCATACTGATGGCTTAATAGCCATTCGCGTCGGGTCATTATAGAAGGATGTAAGAATCCTCCCCATTTAAGGAGGGCTAGGGGGGTGGGTAGGCCGGGCGAGGTTCCACGTAGGCCAACGGGATAGCCTTCTTTATTAAGAATGAAGGCGCCCGTATCTATCACATCTACTTGAGTGTTTGATTTCAGAAAATTGTACTGCTTAGCAATTCTCTCGGGGTGCATCAGGTCATCCGCGTCCATTCTTGCCAGATACGTTCCTGAGGCCAATTGGGTGATCTGGTTTAAACGAGCCACTAAGCCAAGGTTCTTTCCATCACTTACAACGTGTACTCGTGGATCCTGAATACGTCGGGCGAGTTCAAGTGAACCATCCGTCGATCCGTCATCCATCAGTATGAGCTCCCAATCTTGAAAGCTCTGAGCAAAGACGGAGCGAACAGCATCTACCAGCGCGTGTCCTGGATTAAAAAAAGGTATACCTATCGTGACTAAAGGATTTTTTGCGTTTTTTAGCATGTCTACCACACCTCATCAAATATAGTTTTATACGGCATAAAAGGAGTGGGGGTACCAGTAAGTTGCCCATCAACATCAAGCAAGAAATTACGGTAATTTCCCAAAGCACCGATTAAACCAGCAATACACAAAGCCACCAGGAACATCCTATCTGGGGGTGTCTTACTCTGGTTATACATGCGCAAAAGAACCAACGGATAGGTGAAAGTGGCAAGGTCCAATAAGCGAATGCCCGCATATGACACTAAAGTCAGTGCCTGAAAAAATAAAATCAAACTTCCATAAACAAATATGAGCTTGATTTTGCTCTGAAGAGGTATCTTTGTAACAAGGGTCAGGATGATAAGAGCAAAGCTTACAGCACTCTTTGAAAGCCCCGACAGAAGGCTTGGCGCTTCGCTCACCGAGTAGAGATTAAGCTTCCCAAGGAAGTATTCGTAGTTTAGCATTACGGGCACCGAAAACAACAACAAAACAAGCAGAAAGAACTGCGGTCGAGCAAACTTAACTTCAAACATCATTAGTATAAAAACTACCACAATAATTGAATAATGAAATGAAAATGCCAGAGCTGAATAAAGCCAGAAGCCAATCTTCCTACCTTTTCGGAGATCTTGAAAACCAAGCAAAAAGAATACCGCCGCCAGCCCGAGACGTATAACATTCATGCTATAAGGATAAAAGAAGGTGGGTATAAAAAATGCAAGCGCAAAAAAAATCTCATTCCTGTTGGCACGCTTGATAAATATCAACATTGCACACAAGAAGGCTAGCGCTATTAGGCGTATAGACAGTACGTCGGAATTGGTTATTGCGGTTACAATTTTTAATAATAAAACGAAACCTGGTTCTATTCCCGCAATCCCCAAAGATTCGCCGACAAGAAGGTTTTCGCTAATATCTTCATAGGCGGCAGTGTCGGTACCGCTGCCTCGGAAAAACGAGACTAGACTTAACAAAATTAGAAGCAAATAAATAAGGGCCTTGCTGCGAAAACCCAGCATCCATAGGGATAGTATCCCATAATTAATGATCCACCCCACTATATAGGGCAATGTGCACACCTCCCATACGTAGTTTCAGCAACAGGTCTCATACAAGCTACACAGCGCTGGCAAGCACCGCCATATATTGCTCAAGAATTGTGTCACCCCACCTGTTTAGAGACCAGCTTTCTCGCACATACTTTTGGGCGTTGCTCCCCACTTGAATAGCAAAAGCTTCATCTTCAAGGGCAAGCAGTGCACCAACCAGCTCGCCAAGACTGCCCGGCTCATAGAGCAAACCTGTAATTCGATCTTGAATCATCTCTGCTAGCCCACCTATCCTGGTAGCTACCAACGGCTTTCCTAGCGCCATTGCCTCCAGCGCCGCAATTGAGGTAGCCTCCACTACACCGTGTACAGGTATTGAAGGCACTAGAACAATGTTAGCCTGATGCATCAGCGCTAACACTATCTCATTTGGTTGCGCGCCAAGCATTCGTACTCTTTGCTGTATTCCGTTCTTAACAGAAAAATCGCGAATGGGCTCTGCAAAAGGACCATCGCCAGATATCCAGAATACGTAGCTCTCCGGTAAAAGTAGCAATGACCTGATGGCGTAGTGAACACCATTCTTCTCGACCAAACGACGGGGAATAAAGATTATTCTCTTACCGGCGGCCTGTTCACTTACCATTTCTCGCACTAATGTATGATTTTTAAGAGCTGTTGCTTTACGGACCACCTCAGAACTATTTACAGCATTATGTATGACCCTAATCCGATTTTTTTGTACTCCAAAATCTTCCTCGAGAATTGAAGCCTGTCCCTGATCAACAGCAATTAAACCATTTACCTTTTGATATACCTCTGTTTCTATTTGACGTATAAAGTCTGCTGTTTTAGCGTCACCAAAGTCCATAAGGATTTCCCGGGACCCTGGCCCATGAACCGTGTGTATGATTGGCAGTCTCCCATACTCTAATGCGGCTTTAGCTGCTGATACATCATGAGTGTGTATGATCGCTCTGTAATTGCGGGGAATCACCAGCTGATCAAGCCACGACTTGATCCTTCTCTGCTTTTGTTTGATACTACCCCGTCTCGCCTTTGACAAGTTAAAGCCTGCAGAAAGCACTAAACCTACCTTATCAACCAGGCCAGGCTGCGGAGGAAACCAATAAGCAACTTCATTACCACGCCCTTTTAGCATCTCTATAAGAGTCTCAACATGGCTAGTAACTCCACCTACTCCTGCGCCATAGCGCGGTATCACAACAAAAAGAGGCTTTCGTTTATACATGATTTACACCCTCGTACTTAATCAGCTGAGCATTTTACCTTATTAACAGCCATCTTTCCAATCACGCCCCAAATAACAGCCACAGTAAGCATAAGCTGAGAAACCAAGGTTGCTACAGCAGCTCCTATCCAACCGTAGAGAGGAATAAGCCATAGGTTCAGTAATACACTTAATAGAAGGGCCACCAGTTGGGCTCGAGTTCGAACAACTTGGTGACCACTACCCGTTAGAGCATCAGCAAACGGGGCATAAATACTCTGTAGTATTAGACTAAATGTCAAGAATCTGATGGCGTGACTGCTATCCTTAAACTCTTGCCCCAACAACACAGGGGCCAAAGGGCCAGCAACCCAGAGAAAAACAGATACAAGAAAGGCATAGCCCATCGTAATAGGGAACATTCTCAATGCTAGCTTAGTGGCGCGACAAACACTTTTTTGTCCTTCCTCAAAAAATTTGGGATAAGTTGTTGTCAGCACTGCACTTAAAGGCAAAAAGGCTACTTGCGTCAAACGATGGGCGGCCGCATAAAGCCCAACGACCTCTAAAGACGCCATCTTGGCGAGCATAGCTTTATCAAGGTCAGTATAGGCGTTTTGTGATGCCAGACCTATCGCGAAATGAACACCTGGCTTTATTCGCCCCTTTACTTCTTTCCATGTACCCTGTGGTCTCCCCCAAGAAGCTATGGTAATGACGAGTCCGATTATGCCCACAACAACAAGGTAAATAGCGTATAGCACACCCCAGTTTTCTTCTTTCCCACCCACTAACTGGAGAGTATAAACACTGCCCAAAAGCAAAACTCCCGATATTAATTCAAGCAAACTATTGGTATGTAGTTGGCGGTTAGCGATGTTTACACCCTGTACTAAGGTAAGGACACGCCCTCCTGTGAGCTGCCCTATACCTAGCCCAAGAATAACAGCCCAGGGGATCTCAGGAAGAAATAACAGTTTTATAAGGATAAGGACACTTAAGCCTAGGGGAAAGGTTAGCAGAAGAAGGGTTAGGATATTACCAACAGCCACACGTGTAGGTATGCCTGCAGTAATGTCGCGTACTACAAGGCTATAAGCTCCAAGTTCAACGAAAGGACTGATAAGGGCTACTACTGATAGCGCTGCTGCCACAGCCCCGTACCCATCAGGACCAATAACTCGCGCAAGGTATATGAAGGACAAGGTTTGAAAAACAACACGGAATACATACCCAACTAACATCCAGCCAGTATTTCTAGTTGTTTGGCCTGAGAGGAACTTTGTTAATAAAACAAGATTTTTCATAAGATATCATCCGCAAAGCTAGATGCGCTGTATATGTACTAAAGAACTTAATTCATGCAACATAGTAATCACCTCATTTGCCACCTGAAGTCAGACCAACACACCCGAGTGGATAAGGTTGTGGGCAGCGATTTTGAGAAGGTCTTGGCCTGCCCCACGTGCAGGTGAAGCGAGCGAATAGCGTGGCCCTCCCAACCAGCCCCTCGACAACACGGCTCTCGTGCACGTGCGCAGGCACAAAGGCCCAAGGTCGGAACAACCCCCC
>NZ_KB890688.1:436607-513019 GCF_000373205.1 Calidithermus timidus DSM 17022 | reverse complement strand
AAAGCCCGGCCCCACCTGAACGCCTGGAGCGCCTGATCGAGCTGGCAGAGCGCAACAGTACGGTGCTGCAAACGCTGGCCCAGGCCGTGCGCCTTCAGGGCTCCTGGGAGGTGGCGCCTTGAACCTGGTGCTGGTGGTTGGCTTGCTGTTGCTAGCGGTGGTCTCGGGGATGCTGGGGCTGGGGGTGGCCTTTGCGGCGGTACCCTTTTTGTCCTTGTTCTTGCCCGACCTGGTGCACCAGGTACAACCCCTATCGCTGCTGCTCAACGGGGTCACGGCGCTGTTTGCGGTGTTCGGCTTTGCCCAAAGCGGGCACGTGGACTGGCGCAAGGCTTTGTTGCTGGGACTGGTGACCACCTTGTTCGCTCCTTTGGGGGCCTGGCTGGTGCAGCGGGTCCAGGTGCAGTGGGTCTGGTGGGTCTACTTGGCGGCGGTGGTCTACCTGGCCTTCAACCTGTTTCGTCCGGTCAAGGGGACGGCTACCCGCGAGAACTTCCCCCTGGCGCTGGTCCTGGCCGCGCCCATCTCGGTGCTCTCGGGGTTTTTGGGCGTAGGGCCGGGCTTTTTGCTGATGCCCACCCTGATCCTTACCGGCCACGACCCCAAGAAAGCTGCCGGCATCAACGCCTTTGCGGTCACCCCGCCCTCCTTTTCCTCGTTTTTGCCCCACCTGGGCACAGCTCGGCTAGACCCGGGGCTCACCCTCACCCTGCTGGTGGTGGGGGCGCTGGGGTCTTATGTGGGCTCGAGGCTCACCAGCTTGTACGTACCCCCCGCCCGCATCAAGCAGATCTTCGGGGTGCTGATCGTGCTGGTGACCTTGTATAAGGTCTCGCAGCTTTAGAGCGCTCCTCACATACCTTCGTGTGCTACTTGATCTGAACCCCCGAGGTGTGAAAAAAGGGGGTGCTATGCACTCAGATCGCGAGCACCCCCTCTACCATCTTGACGCAGAAACCCCCCTGATAGCTACCTATATCTGGGTAGATGACCAGCTCAAAGCGCTGCAGGCCCAAGGAGTTCGCTTCCCCAAACAACAAAAGCACCAGAGAACTCCTGGCCCTCGCCGCCAGGACCACCCTCGAGGTCTACTTCCCCGCGGTGTACGGAGCGTGCTCCGTCCCGAAGGGGATCGTCCCCTCCCTCACCTCTCCCGCTTCTACCGCGTACTGCAGATGGCCCAAGGGCTACTGGCCCACCTTGCAAGGCCTTCTCCAGGTGGTGGACCGGAAGCCCCTCCCCACTGCATAGCTCCCCTTCACCCAGCTCCGAACGCCTTGACCCCGCCGGGTCTGAAAGTAGGCGCTGACCTGGGCGGGGCGAAACCCGGTGCTATCCACCTCCTCCACCACCCCTAAGCGCTGCAATAACTGCCGGTTCGTCGCATCCAGGTGGCTTGACGAAGGCGGTGCTGTAGTGAGGCGCCTCTTCGAGTTCCAGTGCCTCCCTGAGTTCCTGGCTCATCCGTAAAAGCTCTACAAAGTCACGGTAGCTCATCATTATCACAAACCTTGCAACAGAGCAAGACTTCCTCAGCCAGGATACGTCGTCCGCTCACCCCTGAGTATAATATACCCCCTAGGGATATATAGCCGGGACAAATTACCCCCGCAAGGGGTCGCCTATACTTACCTATACTTATAAGGAGTATGCCGGCTCGAGCCCCCCAGCGGCACCCCCTCCTGACCTTGGCCTTGGCGGGGCTGGTGCTTTTGGTCTCGAGCCAGTACGCACTGCGCGACCCCCGCACCCAGGCACTGCCGCTCAGCTTCCTGTCCGGGGATATCTGCACCTTCCACCCCGGGTCTGCTCAGCCCCAGCCGGCCCCTTCCCCCGGCCACACCCACTCGCCCCACTGCCCCCTTTGCATCCCCGGGGGGTTTAGCGACGGGGCCGCGCCGCTGGTCGCGGTGCCGCTCCCCGTTCCCCGCCTCCTCAGCACAATCGGCCCACAACAACTGCAAAAGCTGCACCTAGCCCCGGTTTTTCCGCTGCTGATCCGGGGGCCGCCTCATGCCTGAAAGCAAATGCCTCCGACCCTCGTATCCCGCGGAGGTCGTGGGATGAATCTGCGGCATTCCAATACCCCAGCCCAGCCCCCTGCTGAACCTGCAGCCTGCAGCGCTTTATGCTGGTGCTTCATCCCCCTGCGCCTCTACCCCCCCTGCACCCCGGCCAGACCGTGGTGCTGGAGGCCGGCGTGCACCAGGGCCCCTGGACGATAACCACCCCCGGGGTGCGCCTGGTGGCCCGCCCCGGCGCGGTGCTGGACGGCGGGGGTAAGGGTACCGCGCTCACCCTGAGGGCGCCGGGGGTTGTGGTGGAGGGCCTCGAGGTGCAAAACGTGGGCCCCGGCGACGACTTCTATGAGCCCGATGCGGCTGTGGCGCTCTACCAGTGCGAGGGCTGCGCGGTGCGCGGGATTCGGGCCTACGGAGTGACGGCCGGCATTCGAGTGGAAAAGTCCAATAGGGCTCGGATAGAAAACTGCGATTTGGTAGGCACCCAGGCCGCCCCTGGCCTGCAAACCTACCGCAGCGACGACGTAGTGCTGCGGGGCAACCGTATCCGGGGCTTCCTGGACAACCTGTACGTGGAGTACGGCGAGCGGGTGGTGGTGGAGGAGAACCGGATGGAAGCCGGAGAACGCTACGGCCTGCACCTGATGTTCACCTACCAGGCCCAGGTTCGGGGCAACCACAGCCAGGGCAACCGGGTGGGCTCGGCCCTCATGCACGGGGCCGAAAACCGGGTGGAGGGGAACACCTTTGCCCGGGAAGTGGGGCCTTTGCGCTACGGACTTTTGCTGCAAGAGGAGTGGAAGGCCACACTGAAGGGCAACCGCTTCCTACAGAGCACCATCGGGCTTTTGTCGCTGGACTCGAGGGACACCCAGCTCCTCGGCAACCGCTTTGAAGGAAGCGGCACCGCCCTCCTCTTCGCCCGCGACACCGACCAGAACACCCTGAGGGCCACCGCCAACACCTTTGTGGGCAACCTCCAGGACGTGGCGGTGGACGACCCCCGGGCCAGGGTGGTACTCCGGGGCAACGCCTTCGACCGGGCCACGCCCCTGCCCATCCCCCACCTGCCCAGCAGCAGCTTTGCCCTCCTGAGCGCCCGCCAGCCCGACCTGAGCCTTTTGGCCCTCTCGCCGGGAGTTCTGCTCTGGGAGGCCGCCGAGGCCCGGGTGCCGGGGCTTCGGCTGCTGGCCCTGGCCGACCCGGAAGCCCGGCCTGCCTCGCCGCCGGCGACCCCCATCGCGCCCGGCCTACTGGGGCTGGCCCTGTTGAGCCTGTTGGGAGGCCTATGGTTGAGGTGGTAGACCTGCACAAAAAGGGGCGGCTCTCGGGCGTAAACCTCCGCCTAAACTCGGGCAGCCTGGCCCTTTTGGGCCCCAACGGGGCCGGCAAGAGCACCCTCTTGGGCCTCCTGGCCGGGCGACTCAAAGCCGATGGCGGCACGGTACGGCTCTTCGGGCACCCTCCCCAGAGCCTGGGAGCGGCCCGCGCGCGGGCCTACATCCCCCAGCACCTGAGCCTTCCCCCCACCCTACGGGTGGAAGAGATTCTGGAAGCGGCCCGCCGCCTCAAAGGGGCAAGCCCCCAGGACAAGGGCGAAGCCACCCTGCGCATGGGCCTGGAGGCCCACCTGAAGCGCCCGGTGGCCCAACTCTCGGGGGGCTGGCGGCAGCGGCTGGCCCTGGCCGCCGGGCTGATGGGCTACCCGCCGCTGTGGCTGCTGGACGAACCGGCTTCGGCGCTGGATACCGAGGGTCTGGAGCGTTTGCAAGACTGGATGGCCGCCCACCTCGCCATGGGCGGGCTGGTCATCATCTCGGCTCACCGGCAAGAAGAACTCTCACGCCTGGCCGAGCGCTATGTGCGCCTGGAAAACGGCCGGGTGGTTGAACAAGGCAGCGTGAACTATGCACAAGAACCGTCGTGAAGTGGTGAAGATGCTCTCGGCTTTGGGCGCTTCGGCGGTCCTCTCGCAAGCTCTGGCCCAGCACATGCACCAGCCGATGCAACCCATGCAGCCCGCGGCCCCGGCCAACCTCGAGACCCTCCCGGCCAAGGCCATCCCCTGGGAGGGGGGCACCTGCGCCTTCTGCGGGATGCCGCTCAAGACCCCCCCGCCGGGGGCCTGGATGGGCCGTACCTTCGCTCCGGGCTTCTTCGAACAGACCTACAGCCAGATTGCCCTCAAGGAGCCGCAAAATGGGATGGAGGCCATCCCCTTTGAGTCCATCGCCTGCATGGTCAACTACGCCTGGGTCTACGGCCTGCGCGACGGGGTGGGCACCACCTTCTACGTGACCGACCGGGGGGCCTACAACCCGGCCAAAGGCCCCGCGGCGGTGAGCCTAATCCCCGCCCGCCAGGCGGTGTACCTGTGGGCTGAGAAGCGCGGCTGGGTGGTGATGGACGCCAAAATTGCGGCCTTCAAAAATGCCGATGCAGCCATGACCTTTGCCCACACCAACCCCGACCTGGGCCGCACCCGCGTGCTGGACTGGCAGACTTTGCTGGATCTGGCGCCCTTGCCCGAGATGAACCTGGTGAGCCTGCTGGCCAAGCACGCGGGCTTGCTCAAGTAAAACCAGACACCTGGGCCGGGGGTTAATGCCCGCCCCCGGCCCAACTAAGGAACCCCGATGAAGCGACGCACCCTCATCAAAGGACTGCTGGCCCTGCCCCTGGGCCCCGGCGTGCTGCAACCGGCGCAGGCGGCGCCTCGGCCCCTGCGGGTGGGGGTGGATGCCTGCCCCTACTGCAACATGACCATCCTGGACGCCCGCTACGCGGCGCAGATGGTCACCACCACCGGCAAGGTCTACCCCTACGACGACGTGGGCTGCCTGCTCGACCATGTGCTGGGTTATGGCGGCCCGCAGGCCACCCCCAAGGAGATGTATGTGGCCGACTTTGCCAACTCGGAGCGCCAGGAAGCCCGTTTTCTGACGGTAGAACAGGCCCACTTCCTCTTCAATGAGCGCATTCGTACCCCCATGGGGGTTGGCCTGCTGGCTTTCGGCAGCACCGCCGCCCTGGAAGCTTACCTAAAAGAAAGGCCCCAGCATGCCGGGGAAAAGCTGCGCTGGAGCGAACTCCTTTCGCGTGGGCGCAAGCAGGCCTGGGTGCCGGGCTACGGACGATGAACGCCCTCTTGCCCCTGTACGCCAAGGCCTTGCTGCGCAACCCCTGGGCCTTCGCCCCGGTAGGCTTGCTGCCCTTGCTGGCCCTGGCCTTCCAGGGCCGGGGCGAAGCGGTGGCGGTGGTCTCGCTTTTTGCCTCGCTCTCGCTCTTGCTGCCCCCCTTTGTGCTGGCCCTGGCGCTGCCCCTGCTCACCCCCCGCGAGGACTGGGCCTTCTGGGCTGGCATGCCCCAAAGCCCGGCCCGGCTTTATCTCTCGGGGGTGCTGGGGGTGGGGCTGGGCCTGAGCCTGCCCGTTCTGACCGGGCTGGCCCTGGCGGCGGGGCTTTTGGGGTTGGGGGGTAAGGCCGTCCTGCTCCTCTTGCTGAGCGGACTGGGCCTGCTGTGGCTCTGGGTGGGGCTGGCGGGCTGGGTGGGGGCGGGCCTCGAGCCCTCCCGGGCCCTGGGCCTGGGACTCTTGCTCTGGGGCGTTCTGGTGCTGGCCTACGACCCCCTGGTCATCGGGCTGGCCGTGGCCCTACGGGAGTACCCGTTGGAACGCTTCCTGCTGACCGCCGTTCTGATCAATCCTCTGGAGCTCCTCCGGGTGGGGCTGCTGTACGCCCTAGGGGCCCCAGTGCTGGTGGGGCCCACCGGTTACTTACTCAAGGAGTTTTTGGGCTACACCGGGGGGCTTTTGCCGGTAGCGGTGGGCCTGCTCGGGGTGGGGCTCGGTTTATGGGGCGCCGCCTGGCGCTTTGCCAAAAGGGATCGATGATGATGAATATGCGCTGGATTACTGTGCTTCTCTTGGGCGGTCTGGCCCTGGCCCAGCCGCTGCGGCTCGAGCAGGGCTGGGTGCGCCGGGTGCCGGGGAACATCACCGCGGCCTACCTGGTGCTCTACAACCCGGGGGACCGACCCGTCCGAATTGTGGGGGCCAGCACCCCCATCGCCACCCGGGTGGAGTTTCACCAGACCACCCACGCCGGCCACGGCGACCACCAGGACGTCTCGGCCATGAAGCGGGTAGAGGCCCTGGTCGTGCCCGCACGGGGGCGGCTGGAGGTGCTGCCCGGCAAGTACCACCTGATGCTCTACGGGTTGCGCGAAAAAAACCCCCGGCCCCTGGCCGAGGGGCAAAAGGTACCCCTTACCCTGAGGCTCGAGGGCGGGGCCACCCTCACCCTTACCCTTACCGTAGAGGCGCGCTAGCCAAGGCCGCGGGTCTCGCTGCAGTCGAGGGCCAACGATCCGATACCCCCGGGGTCTTTCCGTTGAGAAAGCAAAGGTTTGCATTTATATCCCCCTGGGGTATAATGCGCTACGTGAATATGACGGCCATTGTAAGAGCCGGAGTGGAGCATCTACGCGGTTGGTTGTCCTGCCGACTGCGGGGCTTATCTCTGTGCAAGCTGATGCCCTGGATGGCGCTGCTGCTTTTAGGATGGATGGTGTTTAGCCGATGAAGCTCACCCCAGATGCTATGCTACTTGGCCCGCTGGCCCTGAGCTGGCCCAATCTGGCCCTGCTGCTGGGGGTTTTTGCCTTTGTTGGGCTGGCCGCGCGTCAGGGGGTGGAGGGTAAAGCCTGGTGGGTATTGCTCTTTGCAGCGCTGGCGGCCCGGGTGGGTTATGCCGTGGAGCACCTGTCTAGCTGGCCTAATGCCGGTACAGCCCTGCTCGGTGTTCTGGATATCCGTAGCGGGGGCTGGAGCTGGTGGGTGGGATTCCCCGCCGGGGCCATCGCGGCACTTTTCCTGCTCAAACAGGAAGCGACCCGCTTGCTGGTTCCGGGGGTGGCCTCGCTGGCCGTAGCCCTGCTGCCGCTGGGCGTGCAACACGGCCTTACCCGTCCTGCTCCTTTGAGCAGCAAGCCCGCCTACGAGACCCAGATGCTTCAGTACCTCGAGGCCGGCCAAATCCGTCCCGGCGAGGTGCGCTTCGCAGACCTACCCAAACCCATGCTGATCAACCTCTGGGCTACCTGGTGCCCCCCCTGCCGGGCTGAAATGCCCCTCTTGGTGGAGTACCAGCGGAAGGGTTATCCTATCGTGCTCCTGAATGTGGGCGAAAATCCAGGAACCATACAAAACTTCTTACAGCAAACCGGGCTCTCGGCGCGGGTCTTCCTAGATAGCGCGGGTTTGCAGCGGGCCTTTCAGGTGAGTGGGCTGCCCACCACCTTGTTGATTGGTTCCGATGGACAGGTCATAGCCCGTCACCTGGGACCGGTGAACCGGGGGCAGCTCGAGCAACTTTTGCAACAGCTCAAGTAGCGCTTAGCCGCCTGAAAATCGTCCGCAGTTGCCCCTTAAGGTAGCAAGAGGCTATTACATGCGCTTGCTCTCACGATGGCCACCGGATACGGAAGCCCTGTGGGAAAAAGCGCGTGGCGCCCGGCCAAGGCGAAGGGTACTCATCCTGGATGGCAGCACACCGGATAAGCCGCTGGTCTTTTGGCCCTGCGGGCTTTTTTGCGCTTAGGGTCCCATCGCATTCGAACCGGCCTCTCCTGACATCAGGCTAAGTTCGACATTGTTCGAGGAGCTATCTTTACCAAAGCTTTACCCAGGCCCCCTAACCTTAGCCATAGGATTATACGCAGGATGGTTCCGCTTCTTTCCCGCCGCCAGGCCCTCAAGGGGCTGCTCGGGGGAGCGGTGCTTTGGGCTGCCGGAAACGCTCAGCAGGCCACCTTTCCCCAGTACCCTTACCACTCCTCCGCATTTGGTCGCTTCCTTGAAGACTCTTATGCCCTGGCCCCTGCCCCCAAGCCCAAGCCCTTCCGGGGCTGGCTCGAGGCCGCCTACCAAGCCCACGACCACGAGCACCTGGAGCAGGCCCTGACCCACCGCCGCGCCCGGCTCGAGGCCACCCGCGACCCCCGCAAGCGAGCGGCCCTGGAAGAAGCCACCGCCATCTGGCTCCACCGGGTGGTCAAGACCCTCATCCCCAGGTTCAGCCTGGAGCGCGGCTTCGAGTTCTTCAACGCGGTACGCTTCGGCGAGCGGCAGTGCCTGCTCCAGTCGGTGCTGATCGCCGGGCTACTGCAAGGGGTTGGGCTGGAGGCGGGGGTGGTAATGGTCTGGAAGAACCCAGAAGGGAAAGAGAGCAACCTAGGCCACGCGGTTGCCCTGCTACGGGGCTCGGACGGCCAGGACCGGCTGGTCGATGCCTCCGACCCCACCCCCTTCATGCGGCACCCGGGGCTTTACCTGTGGGACAGAGGGGCTCGCGACTATCGCTTTGTGGAGGCACACTTTGGCGCCCTAGGGGCGATTCGCGGGTACACCCGGATGGCCGATGGCAAACCCCTGCCCCTGGGTCTGGCACAGCCGCTCGACGTCGCCTTCCTGCGCTCGCAGTTCGACTACTACCGGGGTGAGCGGGCCCCTGGCGGGTTCATCGGGCCCAGCACCCCGGCGGGTCTCGAGGCCTCGGCGAGGTTCCTGGAGCGGGCCACGGCCCGCCAGCCCAGGAACCCTTTGGCGGTCTATGGCTTGGGGTACGTCTACCGCAAGCAAGGAAGGCTCGAGGCCGCCCGAAAGCAGTTCCAGATGGCCTACCAGCTCTACCTGGCCCAGGGCCATGTGCCGTCCGGGCCCCAGGAGGCCCAGCGGTGGGCCGAGGCCTAAAGGGGTGAGGGCGTGCGACGCTGGATTTTCGCCCTGCTCCTGCTAGGCCTCCTGGGTTGCTGGCGCAGCCCAGCAGAAGCTGGGCCCCTACCCAGGGTGCAGGCACCGCTGGGAGAGGTGCAGCCGGTGGCCCCGGGCTTCCATCCCGCGCCACCCCTGCCGCAGATTCGGCTCAACCCACCCCTGCCCGGCCTGCAGTGGCTGGTCTACCTCTCCAACGGCCACCTCGAGGCCGCCCACGGGCTGCTGCTGGTACCCCAGCGCGAACGCCAGCCCGCCCGCCTCCTGAGCTTGGCTCAGCAGCTCGTGCAGCGGGCCTTCGCCGCTCGAGGCAGCCTTGCGGTGGTGGACGTGAGCCTCTACCAGGCCGAGGGCTATGCGGGGTTTGGGGGGCCCCTACCCCTTTTCACCGCCTCAGTACCCAAAACCCGGCTGGAAGAGTTCCTGCGCCTGCGCCCGGAAACCCTAGGCCTCTACGACCATCTCTGGCTCAACCCCAACGAACCCCTACCACCCACCCGTAGGCCCAGCCGCCTGGCTGAGACGATTCCAACCTACGAGGGCAGCCCTCAGGAGTTGCAAGAGCAGCAGGTCCTACAAGAAGCGCAACGGCAAAAAGGCCCCTCTCGCAGCAGCAGCCTCTACTACCACGGCCCGCCCGGTTCTGACAAGGTGGCCCTCACCTTCGACGATGCGGTACACCCCATGTACGCTCCTCTGCTGCTTGAGGCCCTGAGCCGGGCAAGGGTCAAGGCCACCTTTTTTCTGATCGGACGCAACGCCGAGGCCTACCCCTACTTTGTGCGCGACCTGGCCCAGGCCGGACACGAACTGGCCAACCACACCTACCACCACGTGCGCCTGGTGGGCCTGCCCGAGGAGGTAATCCGGGACGAGCTGACGCGCACCAACCAGCTCATCGAGCGCCTCACCGGACAGAAAGCGCGCTTCTTCCGCCCGCCCGGCGGGCGCTACGACACCCAGGTGCTGCGGGTGGCGCGCGAGTTGGGCCTTAGCACCGCTTTCTGGACCGACGACCCCGCCGACTTCAACAACCCGGGAAGCGGCATCATTGCCAGCCGCACCCTGCGGCACCTGCGCCGGGGAGGCATCGTCCTGTTGCACGACAACGCCCAGGAAACCTTGAGCGTTTTGGAAGAAATCGCCCACAAGGCCCGGGCCCGGGGATTCATTCTCACCACCCTCTCCGACCAGGCCGGGTGGTAGCTAATGGGCCAGGCTGTAGAGCAAAACCCCCAATACCCAAAGCGTGACCCCCACAAAGACCCCGTCGCGCTGCCGGGCAAAGAGCACCACCGAGAGGGCCACCCGCAGCACGGGGGTCAACACCAAGAGCAAAAGGCCTAGCTGGATCAGGTGCCGAGGCCGGACCTCCTCGGCGCCCTGCAGGATACCCACCAGCGAGCGCAAAGAGGCGGGTTCCCCCCGGAAGACCGAGTAGTCCACGCGCTCGCCGCCGTGGCTTGCGAGCTCCAGCAAGCCCCCCGCCAGGACCACCGCCCCGGCCACCAGAACCCCCAGCCGCAGTAGATTCCCCAGCAAACCCTCCATCGTCCGGTCGTTCATAGCCCTCCCCGCAGGCCCTGGTAGATCATCTGAACCCCCAACAGGGCAATCACCCCTACGAACAGTAGCCGCAGCCGGGCTGGCGGAGCCTGGGTCAGGATACGGGCCCCCAGCAGCGAGCCCAAAAGCACCCCCAGCATCACCGGCATGGCCAGCAAGGGATCGATGTAGCCCCGGCCCAGGTAGACCCCCGCGCTAGCCGCCGCGGTCACCCCAATCATGAAGTTGGAGGTGGTGGTGGAGACCTTGTAGGGCAGGCCCATCACCTTGTCCATGGCCAGTACCTTCACCGCCCCCGAGCCGATGCCCAAAAGCCCCGAGAGCATCCCGGCTACCCCCATCAGGCCGAAGCCCCCCAGCACGTTGTAAACCTTGTAAGGCCTGGGCCCCTGGGGGGTGGGGTAGGCGCCCTCCAGTCGCAGGCGCAGCGCCAGGGGGTCGGAGGGCTTAGGGCTGGGCTGCTCTTCTCTGTGGCGATCCTGGAAGCCTTGGTAGGCCGAGTACAAGAGCACCAGGCCAAACAGGGTGGCGACCCAGCTTTTGGGGAGAACCCCTACCAGATAAGCCCCCAGCAGGGCCCCCAAGGTGGTGGCCACTTCCAAAAACATCCCGATGCGCAGGTTGGAGTACCCCTCCCGCACGTAGGCCGAGGCGGCCCCGCTCGAGGTCGCAATCACCGAGACCAGCGAGGCCCCTAGGGCGTAGTGCAGGTCTACCTTGAAGCCGAGCACCAACAAGGGCACCAAAATCACCCCGCCCCCCAGCCCGGTGAGGGCCCCCACCCCTCCGGCCAAGAGGCTGCCCAGGAAGAGGAGGAGGGTGAGCTCGAGCCCGCTCATACGAACAGCAGTATTCTATCCCCACTATGCAAAACCTCCCTAAAATCGCCGAGTTGCTGAGGCGGCGCAAGCCCCTGAAAAACGTCAACCAGGAACACCAAGAGACCCTCTCCCCGCTCGAGCGGCTGGCCCTTTGGATTACCGAGCATGTGGGCAGCATGGGATTTTTTCTGATCGTCTTCACCTGGACGGTGCTCTGGCTCTCCTGGAACTTCCTGGCCCCGCCCCACCTCAAGTTCGACCCCCCCATGGCCTTCGTGTTCTGGCTTTTTTTATCCAACATGATCCAGCTTTTCCTGATGCCCCTCATCATGGTGGGGCAGAACCTGCAAAGCCGCCACGCCGAGCTCAGGGCCGAGCACGACTACCAGGTAAACCTTCGGGCCGAGCAGGAGATCGAGGCCCTCCTGAAGCACATCGAGTACCAAAACCGCCTGCTGCTGGCCCTGGTCATCAAGAGCGGGCTGAGCGCCGAGGAGGCCTTGCGTCTGGCCGAGGATTCCCACTAGGGCAGGCCTCGGCTGGTCTTTACCCAATCCTTACCTTCCGGGTGGAACCTGCCTCCATGCACACCTCACAAGCGCCCTCCACCACCTTGGTCATCCTGGGCGCCACCGGCGACCTGACCCAGCGGCTTCTGATGCCCGCCCTATACCGGCTATGGGCGCGGGGGCATCTGGAGGGGGTCTTTGTCCTGGGGTACGCGGTGGAGGACTGGAGCCGGGAGCGGTTTTGGCAGCACCTCGAGCAGGCCCTGCGCCGCTTCGTGCCGGAGTTTAACCCGGGGGTTTGGGAGGGCTTGCGGGATCGGGTGGGCTACCGCTCGGGCGACCTGAACCCCGAGCGGCTCGCCGCCCTGCGGGATGGCCTGGCCGCCAACGCGCTTTTCTACCTGGCCCTGCCCCCCGACCTGTTTGGCCCCGCCGCCGAAGGGCTGGGACAGGCCGGGCTCAGCGACGACGCCCAAGGGTTTCGGCGCCTGGTGGTGGAGAAGCCCTTCGGCTACGACCTGGCCTCGGCCGAGGTCTTGCGCCGGCAGATGCACCGCCACTGGCGGGAAGACCAGATTCTCCGCATCGACCACTTCCTGGGCAAGGAGACCACCCAGAATCTGCTGGTCTTCCGCTTCGCCAACCGCTTTTTGGAGCCCATCTGGAACGCCCAGCACATCGCCCAGGTGCAGATCACCTACGCCGAGACCCTGGGCCTGGAGGGCCGCTGGCGCTACTACGACCGGGCCGGGGCCCTGCGGGACATGCTGCAAAACCACCTGATGCAGCTTTTTACCCTGGTGGCCCTCGAGCCCCCCTCGGTCTGGGACGCTGAAATCCTGCGCGAGCACAAGGTGGAGGTGCTGCGCTCGGTGCGGCCCATCCCGCCGGAGCAGGTGGGCGAGTTTGCCGTGCGGGGGCAGTATACCGCCGGAGTCCTGGGGGGCCAGCGGGTGCCGGGGTATGGGCAGGAGGCCCACATTCCCCCGGCCTCCACCACCGAGACCTTCGCCGCCCTCAAGCTCTACGTGGACAACTGGCGTTGGCGCGGGGTGCCTTTCTACCTGCGCAGCGGCAAACGGCTGGGCGCCGACTACGCCGAGGTGGCGGTGCAGTTCCACGAGGTGCCCACCCAGTTCTTCGGGCCCAAGGCGCCGGGGTGCAACTGGCTGGTCTTCCGCATGAAGCCCCAGGAGTCCCTCGAGCTCCTGGCCTGGGCCAAGGCCCCGGGGCTTTCCCTCGAGGGCCGGCCCGTGACGCTCGAGGCCCCCTACGAGCGGCCTGGCGACGTCCCCTACTCGGCCTACGAGCAGCTCCTGCTGGACGCTTTAGGGGGCGACCGGGCCCACTTCCTACGCTTCGACGAGGTGGAATGGGCCTGGCGCATTTTAGAGCCGGTGCTGGCTGCCTGGAAGAAGGGCTCCCCCGAGCCCTACCCTGCCGGCTCGGAGGGGCCGGTGGGGATGGCCCGACTGATGGAGGAAGGCCACACTTGGCGGCCTTTGGGAGGTGCTTGATGGAAGCTTTTGGCGCACCGGGTATTCCCCCTACCTGGGCCTCCAGTGACAAAGACCTGGTGGGCACGGCCCTGGGCACCAGCCGGGTCTGGTTTACCGTGGGCCACGGCATCCTGAATGAGGTCTTCTGGCCCTCCACCGGCCAGCCGCAGATCCGCGACCTGGGCTTCATCGTGGCCCGGGAGGGGGCCTGGTACGAGGTCAAGCGGGTAGGGCGCTACACCCTCTCAGCCCCGGCCCCCGAGATCCCCCTGCCGCAGGTGGTACACCAGGGCGAGGGGTACAGGCTGGAATTGGAGTTCCTGGCCGACCCCAGCCGCGACGTGGTGCTGGTGCGCTACCGGCTGGAGGGAGAGGGTTTCCGACTATACCCCTTGCTGGCCCCCCACCTGGGCAGCAGCGGCCACGGCAACGCGGCCTGGGTAGAGGATGCTGGGCTTTTCGCCCAAGCGCCCGGCGCGGCGCTCGCGCTTCTGGCCGAGCCGGGGTTTACCCGGGCCAGCGCGGGCTTCGTGGGCTTTTCCGATGGCTGGCAGGACTTCCATCAAAACGGGGCCATGACCTGGGGCTTCCGCCGGGCCGTGGGGGGCAACGTGGCCCTGATGGGCGAGCTCACGGGCTCGGAGGGGGTGCTGGCCCTGGGCTTTGCCCCCAGCCCGGAAGGGGCCCACACCCTGGCCCGCTCGAGCCTGGCCGAGGGCTACGGGGTGGTGCGGGCGCGCTACCTGGAGGGCTGGGAGGCTTGGGCCCGAAGGCTGCGGATCGAGGGGGAGCACCCCGAGCTCACCCGGATGGCCCGTATCTCGGCCATGGTGCTCAAAGCGCACGAGGACGCCACCTACCCTGGGGCGGTGGTGGCCAGCCTCTCCACCCCCTGGGGGTCTTCCCATGACGACCCGGGCGGCTACCACCTGGTCTGGCCGCGCGACGCGGTGGAGGCCGGGCTGGCCCTCCTGGCGGCAGGCCAGCTGCAGGATGCCCGGCGGATGCTGGCCTA
Source organism: Calidithermus timidus DSM 17022 (assembly GCF_000373205.1). Lineage (NCBI taxonomy): Bacteria > Thermotogati > Deinococcota > Deinococci > Thermales > Thermaceae > Calidithermus > Calidithermus timidus. Next base: position 498,816 of record NZ_KB890688.1, on the reverse strand, counting down.
CCTCGCGGCCACCCAGCGGCCCGATGGGAGCTGGCCGCAGAACTTTTACCCCGATGGGCGGCCCTACTGGACAGGCCTCCAGCTCGACGAAGTGGCCCTGCCGGTGTTGCTGGCGGCGCGCTTAGCAGAGGAAGGAGGGCTTTCTGAAGAAGCCCTGGTCAGACGGATGGTGCACAGGGCCTTGGGCTTCATCGCCCGAAACGGCCCCTACAGCCCCCAGGACCGCTGGGAGGAGAACGCCGGGGCCAACCCCTTCACCTTGGGGGTGCAGGTGGCCGCGTTGGTGGCGGGGGCGAATCTTCTGGAAGAACCCCACCAAAGCTACGCCCTCTCGCTGGCCGATGCCTGGAACGCCCGGATTGAGGAGTGGACCTTTGGGGAGAACACCCCCCTCGACCAGCAGCACGGGGTGAGGGGGCATTATGTGCGCATCCACCCGCCAGGGATGATGGGCCTGCGGGGCCGGGTGCTGGTGCAGAACCGGGGAGGTGAGCAGGTAGAAGCCGAAGAACTGGTGAGCCTGGATTTCCTTTACCTGGTGCGGCTGGGGCTGCGCCCGCCGCACGACTCTCGCATCCGCGACACCCTGCGGCTGGCGGAGGCCCTGCTGCGGGTAGAGACCCCCAGCGGCCCCTTCTACCACCGTTATAACCACGACGGCTACGGCGAGCACCCCGATGGCCGCCCCTTTGACGGGGCTGGGGTAGGCCGGGCCTGGCCCCTTTTGAGCGGGGAGCGGGGCCACTACGCCCTTTTGGCCGGGGAAGACCCGCTGCCCTACCTGTGGGCCATGGCCCGCGCGGCCAGCCCCGGGGGGCTCATCCCCGAGCAGGTCTGGGACAGCCCGCCCCTACCCGAGCGGGGTCTCTTCCCCGGGCGGCCCACCGGCAGCGCCATGCCCCTGGTCTGGGCTCACGCCGAGTACCTGAAGCTCTTCTTAGCCCTACAGCAAGGCCGCCCCAGCGAACAACTGCGGGCCGTGGTCGCCCGCTACCGTAACCCCCGCCCACCCGCGGCGCTGCACTGGCGCAAGGACATTCCCTACCGGCAAATTCCCATTGGGCAGGCTCTTTGGATCGAGGATGTCCGGCCCTTTACTCTGCACTTTGGCTTTGACGGCTGGCAAGGGGTAGCACAGCTGCAAGCCGCCGAGCTGGGGCTGGGCTGCTTTGGGGTTCGCCTCGAGCCAGCGCTGCTGCAAGGCCACCGCTCGCTCGAGTTCACCCGGCGCTTCGGGGAGGGTTGGGAAGGCCAAGACTACAGGGTGGAGATCCTCCAAGATGAAAAGTATGGAATAGTGTGAAGCGCCTCCGATTGACCCAACCCACCGCCCGGCGGCATAATAGCCGAGGTTTTCCCAAACCCACCCCGAAAGGAGCCAAAAAGCAATGGAAGACAATGGCAGTCATAGGTTAAAGCCGGGCTCCCGGGTGGTGCACGCCCGATTCTGAAGGAACCACCTCCTCGGGAGCCCCTGTGCCCCGAGGAGGTTGTAATTTGTTTCGCCCAACCCATCCTTTGCTCCGGGAGGCCCCATGAGGCGGCTTTTCCCCTCGCCCGAGGCCCTGCGCCGCCGGGCCCCTTTTTCCCGCTGGGACTTGCTGGTGATTCCCGGCGTGCTGGCCCTGTTGGCCCTGCTCACCCTGGCCCTGGAGGGGGCCACCGCGCCCTACACCCCCACCTCGCCCGACCTCACGGTGAGCCTGGATCTCGCCCACCTGCCCTACTACGGCCTGCGCAGCCTATTTCGCATGCTGGCAGCACTCTTGCTGTCGCTGCTTTTTACCTTTACCTACGCTACCGCAGCCGCTAAACTGCCGCGGGCCGAAAAGGTGTTGATCCCGCTGCTGGACTTTTTGCAGTCGCTGCCCATCCTGGGGTTTCTGACTGCGACCACCGGCATCTTCCTGGGGTTGTTCCAGGGCAGCTTGTTTGGCCTCGAGGCCGCCAGCATCTTCGCCATCTTTACCTCGCAGGTCTGGAACATGGCCTTCAGCTTCTACGCCTCCTTGCGCACGCTGCCCAAAGAGCTGCAAGAAGCCGCGGCCATGCTCCGGCTCTCCCCCTGGCAGCGCTTCTGGAAGCTCGAGGTGCCCTTTGCCATGCCGGGGCTGGTCTGGAACGCCATGATGTCGGTCTCGGGGGGCTGGTTCTTCGTGGTGGCCTCCGAGGTGATCAGCGTGGTGGGGCGGGGGAACCAGTACCTGCCGGGGGTGGGCTCCTACGTGGCCTTGGCCATCGAGCAAGCCGACCTGCGGGCCATGCTCTACGCCGGGCTCACCCTGTTTGTGCTGGTGCTGCTCTACGACCAGCTCTTCTTTCGCCCGGTGGTAGCCTGGGCCGAGAAGTTCAAGTTCGAGCAGTCGGCGCCGGAGGAGGCCGCGCGGTCGTGGGTGCTGACCCTCTTGCAGCGGGCCCGCCTGACCCAGCGCATCGCCCGCCTACCCCAGCCCCTATGGGAGTGGTTGTGGCTTAAAAGCAGCCGTAAAGACCGGCCCGGCGCGACCCTCGAGCCCCCACCTAGGCGGCATTTGCAGGCCCGGTGGGCCGACACCCTCTTCAACTTGGGGCTAACCCTGAGCGCGCTGGGGCTTCTGGGAGTGCTGCTGGGCTACCTCTTTGGCCCCGGCCTGGGCTTTAGGGATGGGCGGATGCTTCAGCCCAACCCCAACCTCAACCCCGCGCTTTCCCCCGCCATAGCCCAACGCTTCGCCGATTTGGGGATCCGCCCCGACTCCGACCAGGCCCTCTGGCTCTCCCGCCTGTGCAGCGCCACCCGAGAGGGGATGGTGCTGGGGGAGGGCCTGAAGAGGCTACTGCGCGATCCGGGGGTAAAAGCCCCTCCCGACCTGAAGCAGGCCTGCCAGAAGCCCTTGGCCCCGGAGGGCAAGGTGGCCTGGCCGGAGGCGCTCGAGGTACTCCGGCTCGGCTTCTTCACCGCGCTGCGGGTGACGTTGGTGGTCTTGTTGGCCACGCTTTTTTGGTTACCCCTAGGGATCTACATCGGCTTGCGGCCCCGCCTGACCCGCTTGGTCCAGCCGCTGGCCCAGTTCGGGGCGGCCTTCCCCGCCAATCTGCTGTTTCCCTTGTTTGTGGTGGCCATTGCGCACTTGCGGCTCAACCCCGAGGTCTGGGTCTCGCCCTTGATGGTGCTGGGGGCCCAGTGGTACATCCTCTTCAACGCGGTGGCGGGTGCCGCAGCCATCCCCAACGACCTTAAAGAGGCGGCCCGGATGTACGGCCTGCGGGGCGGGCTGGCGTGGCGGCGGCTGCTGCTACCGGCGATGTTTCCCGCCCTGGTCACCGGGGGCATCACCGCTTCGGGCGGCACCTGGAACGCTTCCATCGTGGCCGAGGTGGTGCGCTGGGGCGGCATCACCCTAGTAGCCACCGGGCTGGGGGCCTATATCGACCGCTGGGGCACCGGGGCCTTCAACCCTCACGTGGGCCTGGGAATGCTGGTGATGGGCCTGCTGGTCTTGGTCTACAACCGGCTCCTCTGGCGGCCCCTCTACCGGCTGGCTGAGGAGCGCTACCGACTGGGCTAACCCTTTTTGGAGGTGTATATGGTGCAAATCGCCACCAAGACCCTGCTGAAGGCCATAAACCTGAATAAAACCTTCACCACCCCCGAGGGCAAACCCTTTACCGTGCTGGAGGGTATCAACCTCGAGCTCAAAGAGGGGGAGATCGTGGCCCTCTTGGGCCGCAGCGGCTCGGGCAAAAGTACCCTGCTGCGCTGCCTGAGCGGGCTCGTCCGGCCCAGTACGGGCGAGGTGCGCTACCGGGGCCAGGAAGTGCCGGGGCCCATGCCGGGCATGGCCATGGTCTTCCAGAGCTTCGCCCTTTTCCCCTGGCTTAGCGTGCAACAAAACGTGGAACTGGGTCTGGAGGCCATGGGCATTCCCGCAGCCGAGCGCCGCCGTCGGGCCCTGGAAGCCATCGATCTTATCGGACTAGGGGGCTTTGAAAAGGCCTTTCCCAAAGAGCTTTCTGGGGGGATGCGTCAGCGGGTGGGCCTTGCCCGGGCGTTGGTTACAAAGCCCGAGGTGCTTTTTATGGACGAGCCCTTTAGCGCCTTGGACGTGCTCACCGCCGAGACCTTGCGCGAGGAACTGCTGGAAATCTGGCATGCCCAGCACATACCCCTGAAAGCCATTCTGCTGGTCACGCACAATATCGAAGAAGCGGTGCTCCTGGCCCACCGTATCCTGGTGCTCTCGAGCCATCCTGGGCGCATCCGGGCCGAGGTGCCGGTACCCCTCGACTACCCCCGCGACCGCGAAGACCCGGCCTTCCAGGGGCTGGTGGAGCAGGTCTACCGCATCCTGACCGCCAAGCCCGCTTTGGAGCCCCCGCAAGAACCCCTCGGCATCGGCTACCGCCTGCCCAAGGCCCCGATAGAGGGGCTGGTGAGCCTCTTGGAGCGGGTGGCCGAGGGCCCCGACTTCGGCCGGGAAGACCTGCCTCGCCTGGCCGCGGAGATGCGCCTCGAGGTAGACGACCTCTTCCCTTTGGTAGATGCCGCCGAACTGCTAGGACTGGCGGTTTTGCAGGAAGGGGATATCCGGCTAAGCGCCGAGGGCCTGCACTTTGTCCAGTCAGGCCCGGAGGAGCAAAAGCAAATCCTCGCCGAGCGGCTGCTCTTCCACGTGCCCCTGCTGACCCACATCCACCGGGTGCTGCATACCCGGCCCAGCGGCCAGGCCCCCGAGGAGCGCTTTTTGCGCGAGCTGGAAGACTATATGTCCACCGAAGACGCCGAGGGGGTGCTGGCTACGGCGATTGACTGGGGGCGCTACGCCGGGCTATTTGAGTACGACTACAACCGGGGGGTGCTGATGCGAGAGTCGGCCGCAGAGAATAGTGCTTAGCCTAAGCGATCTCCTCGAGGCAGGCTACGAAACACTGCTTGCACCTGCTCACCTAAGGCCAAAGCTACTGGACGCTTGAGGGTTCCTTCTCGCAAAAGCAAGTGCACGGTGCGGCCTACCTCGGGCAGTAGCGGACGAAGGTGGTTCCACTTGGGCAGGGGCAGGGTCCACAAGGCCACCTCGGGCAGAAAGGTGATTCCCCCAACCTCCTCGACCAAGTGCACCAGGGTTTCTAGGTCACCGCTTTGGAACTCCACCCGCCGCCGGGCTACCCCGGGGCGGCAGACTGCAAGTACCTGCTCGCGGAAGCAGTGCCCCTCCGCGAGGATCCAGGTGTCTTCCAGGGGAATCTCCGAAGGGTGCAACGTAGGGCTGGAATAAAGCGGGTGATCGCAAGCCACATAGGCTATAAACCGCTCTTCGAATAAAGGAAGGCGCTCGAGGCCAGGCATTTGCTCGGCAGTGCCGATTAAACCGGCATCCAGCCGGCCTTCTAGCAGATCTTGCAGAATGCTTGGGGTTAGCTCTTCCCGCACCGAAAGCTTCAACTGAGGCCACTGCCGGGTGATTTGCGGAAGCAACCGAGGCAGCAGGTAGGGGGCCAAGGTAGGAATAACCCCCACTCGGAAAAGTCCTTGAAACAGTTCAGCTCCCCCTCCAAGCATAAGCTTGATCTTTTCTGCTTCTTCTAGGACCCGCCGGGCCTGTGCTATCACCCTCCGCCCTATCTCAGTAGGCTCCAAAGGCCGTTTGTTTCGATCAAAAAGGCGGGTTTCGAGCTCCTCCTCGAGCCTGCGAATTTGCACACTCAAGGCTGGTTGGGTCAGAAACACCCGCTCTGCTGCTCGGGTGAAGTTCCCCTCCTCGGCTAGGGTTACTAGGTACCGAAGTTGCTCTAAAGTCATAAATTTATTTTATACCAATACCCACACAATCTATTAGACTTATACATATCTGCCCCCTAGAGTGAGGGTCGTCCGGCCTTACCGGACAGGAGGTCTCAAATGTTCCTGAGAATAGACCGTCTGCAAATCGAATTACCCATGCCCAAAGACCAAGACCCCAACGCTGCCGCAGCCGTACAGGCCCTTTTGGGGGGGCGCTTTGGGGAAATGTCTACCTTGATGAACTACATGTACCAATCCTTCAATTTCCGGGGGAAGACGACCCTCAAGCCCTACTACGACCTCATCGCCAATATCGCCACTGAGGAGCTCGGACACATCGAGCTGGTCTCGGCTACAGTGAACAGCCTTCTGGCTAAAAACCCCGGCCAGGATAAGGAAAACCCCATAGATCCGGTGGAGGCACCGTTGGGTTTTGCCAAAGACGCTCGCAACACTGCCCATTTTATCGCCGGTGGGGCTAACACCCTGGTCATGGGGGCAATGGGCGAACCTTGGAACGGAGAGTATGTTTTTACCAGCGGTAACCTGATCCTGGATTTGCTGCACAATTTCTTCCTAGAAGTAGCCGCTCGCACCCACAAGCTGCGGGTCTACGAGATGACCAGCAACCCCGTAGCCCGCGAAATGATCGGCTACTTGCTGGTGCGCGGTGGGGTACACGCTGCGGCCTATGGCAAGGCCCTGGAGAGCCTCACTGGGGTAGAGATGACCAAGCTACTTCCTATTCCCCGCATCGACAACAGCAAGATCCCTGAGGCCAAGAAATACATGGATCTAGGCTTCCACCGCAATCTTTACCGCTTCAGCCCCTCTGATTACCAAGACCTAGGCCTTATCTGGAACGGTGCCTCTCCTGAAGATGGGAGCTCAGTAGTGGTAGTGGACGGACCCCCTACGGGTGGGGAGGTCTTCGACGCGGGTCACGACTCAGCGGAATTCGCCCCAGAGTTCGAGGTAGAAAACCTCTTTGAGATTGCCAAGAAGCTCTACGATAAGGCTAAGTAACCGTTTACCTATACGGTGCTAAGTCCCTGGAGTACCTGCCCAGAGCTTTGGGCCAGTGTACTCCAGGGGCATTTTTGGATTAAGGAAGGTACCTCTCCTGCCCTGCTCGATGATCGCAGCAGCTATTCGTATCATCTCGCCCCAGAATAGTCCTGGGCGGCTCAATCCCTAGTGAAGAGTGCTGTAGGTTGAGTCTAGGCCTTTTGCAAACACCCTGTTCTCGCCTTTTCGCTTGGGAAAAACGGACTGAGTCATACAGGGCAAGAGCTACTTAAGCGCCTGCACAATCATCTCCTTGAGGTTTCTATCTGTCTGAAAACCCTTGGCCATGGCCCGCTCCGCCCTAAGGGGTGGGTACCGGCCAAAGCGGGCCTCGAGGTCGGGGTCGGGAAGGTAGCAGATGGCCTCCTTGCGGTCGGGGCCAAAAAGCCTGGCCCCTTCGGCCACCACCTCTTCCACGGAGGCCCACAGGGCGGGCAGCAAAAAAACCCGCGGCTCCTGAGGGGCCAGCGAAAGCCGGGCGGCGTGCAGGAGGTTCTCTGCACAGCAGCGGGCCGACATCCACCACATGCGGGCCTGGGGAGAAACCGGCAGGGTGTAGGGGGTACCGGCTTTGAGGTGGTGCAAAAGCTCGCTCATAAAGGCCGAGGCCAGCCCCGAGGGGCCTGGCGGGCGGGCCACGAGGCCGGGCAGGCGCAAAGCCCGCCCGTCCAGGTAGCCCCGCCGGGTGTAGTCTTGCAACAACAGCTCCCCAATGAGCTTCTGGGTGCCATAGCTCGAGCTGGGGCGGGCGGGGGTTTGGTCGTCCACCAAAGGCGGCAGGGGGGCGCCGTAGACGGCCACGCTGCTGGCAAAGACCACCACAGGCTGGGAAAGGGTGCGGAGGGCCTCGAGCAAGGCCAGGGTGCCCTCCAGATTGACCCTCTGGCCCAGAAGGAACTCGCGCTCGGCCAAAGCGCCGGGGATGCTGGCTAAGTGGAAGACCCAGTCTGGGGGGTGGGCGGCGGCGGCCTCGAGCACCGCCGGGTCGTAGAAATCCCCTTCCAGCGCCTGCACCCGCGGGTCGCTGTAGGTCTGGGGGAAGCGTTTGTCCAGTAGAACCAGATAGGCGAAGCCTACCGGCCTTTCTTCGAGCAAATGCCGCACCAGAACCGAGCCCAAAAAGCCCGCAGCACCGGTAATCCAGATGTTCATGCTAGCCCCCGTCGGAAATCAGGGTGCCCCCGTCCACCACCAGGTTCTGCCCGGTGATGAAGGCCCCGGCAGGCGAGACCAGAAGGGCCACCACCCCCGCGATGTCCTGCGGCTCCCCCAGCCGGCGCAGGGGGGTTTGGGCGATGCGACGCTTCAGAAAAGCCTCGTCCTCCAGGAGGCGCCGGGCGAAGGCGGTGCGGATGAGGCCGGGCGAGATGGCGTTCACCCGCACACCAAAAGGCCCCCACTGAACCGCAAGGTCGCGGGCGAGCTGGGCCAGGGCGGCCTTTGAGAGGGCGTAGAGACCTATGTGCTGGTTGCCCCGCAGGCTCGAGAGGCTGCCGATAAAGACCAGATTCCCCTCCCCTTGCCGGCGCATCTGCGGCAGCACCCGGCGGGCCAGCCAAAAGTTGGCCTGCAGGTTCACCCGGAAGGTTTGCTCCCAGTCAGCCTCGCTGGCCTCCACCAGGGGGCCAAAGTGGGGGGCTACCCCTGCGCAGGCCACCACCGCGTCCAGCCGGCCCAGCCCCAGCACCGTCTCCACCAGAGCCTCTATCTGCTCCGGGTCGCCCACGTCGCAAGGAACCCCCAGCGCCTGCAGGCCCCGCGCGCGCAAGTCCCGGGCAGCTTGTTCGCAGGCTGCGGCGTCTTCGCTGGAGAGCACTACGGTAGCCCCCAGCTCGGCCAGGAGGGTGGCGCTGGCTAGGCCAATCCCACGGCTGCCCCCGGTCACCAGAACCACCCGGCCGCTCAGGTCAAAGAGTGGATGCACGGGCCCCTCCTTGGTGCCAGTGGATCATGGGCTGCCCCGGCACGGGGCTGCGGAAAAAGGGAATCCGGTCGCCGCGCAGGCTGCCCAGGTAGACCGTGCGGAGGTCGGGGCCGCCGAAGGTCAGGCTGGCCATCCAGGGGCAGAGCATGCCGTGGTTGGCGGCCATGATCTGCGGGGTCAGGGTGCCGGCCCGGAAATGCTGCTCGTAGACCGCGTTGGCCTCGGGGTTGGAATCGTCCAGTAGCTCCAGCACCTCCCCTTCTGGGGTGATGGCGATGAGCTTGTCCAGGAAGACCAGGGTCACCCAGAGGTTGCCGTAGGCGTCGAAGGCAAAGCCGTCGGGGTGGCCCTCGAGCTCCCTAGGCCCATAGACCTCGCGCTCAAAAAGCTCGCCGTCCTTGTGGCGAAGCCGGGTGATGCGCCGGGCGGTGCTCTCCACCACGTAAAGCCACTCCTCCCTGGCGTCAAAGCGCAACTCGTTGGTGCCGCAAAACCCTTCGGCCACGATGCGGATGCCCTTCTCGTCGATGAGGCCGATGTAGCCGTCGCTGACTTTGGTGTTGACCTGTTCGGTCCAGGGCTCGGTGCGGGTGGTCACGCTGAACCAGATGCGGCCCTTGGAATCGCGCAGGGGGAAGTTGACCTTGCCCAGGGGCTTTCCGTCTATCTCGGTGTAGAGGGTCTCGAGGTGGCCCTCCCGGGACATGCGCTCAATGGCGTTGGTGCCCCAGTTGGCGATGATGAGGTTTCCTTCCTGGTCGAAACAAAGCCCGTTGGGCAGCGAGCCCTTGGCCTCCACGTAGCGCTCCTCGAAGGAGGCGCCCTGGGCCTGTAGCTTGGGGGTGATGAGGGTCTGGCGGCCGTCCGGGTCAATCCGCACCACCCCACCCCGAGCGTCGGCCACCCAAAGCGTGCCGTCCGGCTCGGCCAGAATGCACTCCGGGCGCTGCAGGCCGTGGCCGATGAAGCCGATCCGATCCCGCTCCACCCGGAAACCTCTTAGGGGATTCGGGCTCATAGTCATATCGGCTGGGCGGCGAGTTCCATGGAGGCCGCGGTCACCCCCACCGGGTCGGCCTTAGGGTCGTGGGTGCGCTCCCAGATGCAGAGCTGGCGGGACATCTCCACCATCCGGCGCACCCGGTCAAAGCGGCGGCGGTTGTAGGCCTCGAGCGCGGCCTCCAGGCTGGGCTGGCGCCGCAGTTCCTCGCTCAACACCACCGCGTCCTCGATGGCCATGGCCGCGCCCTGGGCGATATGGGCGGTCATGGCGTGGGCTGCGTCGCCCACCAGCACCACCCGCCCGCGGTGCCAGGGGGCCGGCACCAGAATGGTCTCGAAGGGGCGCAGCACCACCTTGCTGGGGTCGGTAATCTGCTCCCGCAGCCGGGCCAGCAGGGGGATGTGCCGGTAGCCATCCAGCCGCTTGCGCATCTCCTCGGCCAGGGCAGCCTCGGGGTAGCGCGGGGGCTGGCCAGGGGCCGCGTCGGTGATGAACATGTACATCAGGTCGGGGCCTAGCGGCACGATGCCCACCTTGGGGTCGCCCATCCACATCCAGATGTTGTCCACCTCGGGAGGGCGGGGCAGGTTGTAGCGCCAAACCACCTGCTCCTCGTACTGGGGCGAGGGGGCTTCAGGGAAGACCAGCTGACGCACCCTCGAGCGCAGCCCATCGGCCCCCACCACCAGGTCGTAGACCCCCTGGCTGCCGTCGGTAAAGGTAACCCGAACCCTCTCCCCATCCTGTTCTATAGCCCGCACGCTCAAGCCCAGCCGCACCCGGGCCCCCGCAACCTGGGCAGCCTTCTGCAAAATGGCGTGCAGCTTGGGGCGGGCGATGCCATTTTGCGGGGGAAAGTCCGGCCCGGCGATGGGGGGCTGGGGTAGGGTGGCGATGGGGGCCCCGTCGGGCCGCCACATCACCAGCGCCGACATGGGGAATCCCTGGGCGATGGCCTCCTCGGCCAGGCCCAAGGCAGCCAGGGCCCGTAGCGCGTTGGCGAGCTGGATGATGCCCACCCCATAGACGTCCCACTTGGGGTTCTGCTCGACGATCTCCACCTCAGCACCGCTGCCCTTGAGGCCCACCACGGTGCAGAGACCGGCGATCCCACCGCCCACAATCAACACCTTTTCCACGCTCATCCGACCTCCTCGCTGGCGTACTTTGTCGGTTCTGGCCGACCGGGCACCTCTTCCAGGCGGCAAAGGATGCGCTGGGTGCCCAGGCCGGTGATGCTGCCTTCCATCAGATCGCCCTCTTGCAAGAAGCGGCCGTAGTGCATGCCGTTGCCCGCTGGGGAGCCGGTGCAGATGAGGTCGCCGGGCAGAAGCTGCACGTGGGCCGAGATGAACTCGATGAGCCGGGCCACCCCGAAGATCATGTCCGCGGTGGACTCGTGCTGCATGACCTGGCCGTTGAGTCGGAGGGTGACGGTGAGGTTCTGGGGATCGGGCACGAAGGCCGCGGGGGTGAGGTAAGGCCCCATGGGGAGGAAACCCGGGGCGTTCTTGGAAGCCAGCCAGTCCATGCCCATCTCGGGGATGTCGGGCCGGTAGACGAGCTCGCGGGCGGTGATGTCGTTGACCACCACGTACCCGGCCACATAGTCCAGGGCCTCTTCGCGCCGCACCCGACGGGCCGGACGGCCCATCACCACACCCAGCTCGAGCTCCCAGTCGGCCTGCTGCACCTCCGGAGGCAGCCAGAGGGTGTCGTAGGGGCCGATGACGCTGGTGGGCAGCTTGGTGAAGACGAAGGGCTTGCCCCAGCGGGCCCGCTCATCCATCCGGCGCTGGCCCCACTCGCGCCGCTCAGCCTCGCTCTTGCCCGCCAGGTGGGGCCCCCCCTGGGCCACGATGAGGTCCACCACGTGCTTTTTGTAGTTGGCCCCGGAGCAAAAAATCTGCCGGGGCAGATAGACCGGGGGCAGGGTCTGGAGCTGGGCCTCGGCAATGAAAGGCAGCCCTCCGGCTTCCCCGGCGCGGATGGCCTCCACAGCCCGCTCCAGCGCCGGGTAATTGCGTCCCCAGTCGTCCAGAAGCCCCAGCACGCTTTCGGGCTGGAACAGCTCAAAGCCCAACCGATGGCACAGGGGGGCCAGGGCAGCCACCGCCACCACCTGCCCTTCCAGCACCAGCCCGGCGAAGGGGGGGCCACCCCCAGCCCGAAAAGTACCCAGGTAAAAGGGTTGTCCGCTCATCGCACCTACCTCTACACCTGAATGCTGGGGGTCTTGGGGCTGGGCCACCAGCCCTCGGCGGGGGGCTGGCCCAGCCGGTTGCGCAGCACCCCGATGCCTTCCACCTCGAGCTCCACCAGGTCGCCGGGATTCAGGTAGCGCTGGAGCTCCATCCCACAGCCAAAGCCCACCGTCCCGCTACCCAAGAGGGCCCCAGCGGGCAGGGGCTCCCCTGCCGAGGCCCAGGCCACCAGCTCCTCCAGCGACCACAGCATGGTGCCGCTCTGCCCGCTCGACCAGACCTCGCCGTTGACCCGCGCGGTCATCCGAAGGTCGCGTGAGGGCAGTTCGTCCAAGGTCACGATGACCGGGCCCACCGCGTTGCAAAAGTGCTTGCCCTTGGCCGGCCCCAGCCGGCCCTGCATCTCGCGGAGCTGGATGTCGCGGGCGCTGAAGTCGTTGAGGATGGTGAGGCCTAAGATGTGCCCCGTGGCCTCCTCCGGGCGCAGGTTGCGCCCTCCACGCCCCACTACGATGCCGAGCTCGAGCTCAAAGTCCATGCACTCCTTGGCGTAGAAGGGCCAGGGCACGGTCTCCTCGGGGCCGATGAAGGCCAGGTGGTGGCCCATATAGCCCACGGGCATCTCGTAGAGCACCGGGGCCACCCCGTGGTTGTGCAGGCGGGCCGCGTTGGTGAAGTGCACCTCGAAGGAGAGGAAGTCGCGGTAGAGGCTGGGGTCTATGGGGGCCACCAACCGCCCGCCCTCGGGGGCCAGGGCCTCCTCGCAGGTGTCCTCGGCGGCCTGGGCTAAGGCCTCCATAAAGGCCTCGCCGTTTTCTAGTGCGGCGCTCAGGCTGCCGGGTGCTAGGGCCTGGGCCAGCCGGCGGGCTGCCGCCGGGGTGGCCCCGCGGCGCTCAAAGGCCAGCCGAAGCGCGGTGCGCACATCCACCCAGCGGCCTGGCTCCTGCCGAGAAGCCACCACGATGCGCACCTCGGGGCCGTCGAGGGTAGGGAATTCCATACGGGCGATTCTCATGGATTCACCTCAAAAAGTCGGGGCACCAAGGCCCGGGCGTGGGCGCTTTCCACCTGGGCCCGCGCGGGGCCCAGGTAATCGAGCCCTGGCGCGGGGTCGGGGCCTGCGGGCAGGGCCGCGTAGGGCCAGTCGGTGCCGAAGACCAGCCGCTCCAGGGGGGCTACCTCGAGCGCCGCGGCCAGACCCGGGGCATGGTTAGAGAGGGCGGTGTCGTAGTAGAGCCGGGCCAGGTAGGCCAGGGGCCCCTCGGGCACCCGCTCGGCCAGGTTCAGCGAGGCCGGGGCCCGCTCCACCAGCGAGGCCAGGCGGTGGGCCAGGAAGGGGGCCGCCCCGCCCAAGTGGGCGAACTGGAAGCGGATACGGGGGTAGCGGTGGAGGGCGCCCGAGTAGAGCAGGTGGGCGATGGCCCGGGTGGTCTCGAAGGGAAACTCCTGTAGCCAGATGGGCAGGCTGGGCAGGGGGTTCGGGTAGGGGGGCAGGGTGGGATGGACGAAGACATAGGCCTCCCGCCGGTTTAATTCAGCCCAAAGCGGCTCGAAAAGTTCATCCCCCAGGTAGCGCCCCCCCACCTGGGTGAAGAGGGCCACCCCGTCCAGCCCCAAGACGTCCAGGGCGTAGGCCAGCTCCGCCAACGCGGCCTCCACGTCAGGCAGCGGCAGGGCCGCCAGGGCCGCGTAGCGGCGGGGATGCTGGCGCAGGAGCGCCGCGTAAAACTCGTTGGTAGCGCGAGCCAGCTCGCGGGCCTGGGCCCCGTCGCCCAGGAAGACCCCTGGCGGAGGCAGCGAGACCACGGTGGCGGCAATCGCGTAGCGGGCCATCATCTCGAGCTGCTCTTCCACCGTCCAAGGCGGCACCGGGGCCGGCCCCAGGGCCCGGGCCACCGCCGCGGTGTAAGGAGGGGGCTCGAGGTGTCCGTGCAGGTCGAGGCGCATGCTCACTCCAGAATGGCCACCACCCGGGCCGGAGCAGCGCTGGCCCCCACGATGCGCAGGGGGAAGCAAGCCACCCTAAAGCCGCTGCTGGGCAGGGCTCCCAGGTTGCACAGGCGCTCGAGTTGGGCGTAGGGCAGGTCGGCCTGGTGGGCGGCCCAGAAAATGCCGGGCCGGTTTTGCTCCCGAGCCTCTTTGGCCTGCAAGTGCAGGGGCCGATCCCAACCCCAGGCGTCAATCCCCATCACCCGCACCCCCTGGTCGAAGAGCCAGCGGGTGGCCTCCACGCTGACCCCAGGGCCTTTTGTCCAGTAGTCGGGAGCCCCGTAGAAAGCATCCCGCCCGGTGCGCATGAGCACGATGTCCAAAGGCCGCAGGACGTGGCCGATGCGCGCCAGCTCGGCCTCCACCTCTGCTTGGGTGATGGCCTCGCCGTCGGCCTTGTGACGGAACTCCAGCACCACCCCTGGGGCGAAAAACCACTCCAGCGGCAGTTCATGGATGCGGAGGGCCGGCTCCCCACCGATGACCGAGTTGTAGTGATAGGGCGCGTCCACATGGGTGGAGCTGTGGGTACCCAGGTGGGTGATGGTCTCCACCGCCCAGGCCTCCCCCCGCCGCAGGTGCTCGGGGCCCAGACCGAAAAGGGTCCGCACCTCCTCGAGGCCCGCCTTGTGGTCGGAGAACTCGATGCTGATGCGCTGAAAGGGTGGCATCTCGGGAGGGGTGGCCTGGATGGGGGCCGAGAGGTCGACGAAGCGGGGCATGCGCCTCTCCTTACCCCAGGCCGCGCTTGCCCCAGGGGTTGGGCTGCTGGCTGTCGGGGACGAGCTCGAGGTCGGCGGCGGCTACCTTCTCGGCGGGCGGGAAGGCTTCCAGCATGGAGTCGGGCATGGCGGTGTTGCGGTAGAAGGTGTTGGAGCCCTGGGAGGGCCGCCAGCGCACCGGCTCCCAGTCCGGCACGTAGTTGCGCACCCCGCCGGTGTTCACCTCGATGCGAAGGCCGCCGGGTTCGCGGAAGTAGAGGTAGGTCTGCTCGCCCATGCCGTGGATGCCGGGGCCGTACTCCAGCGGCACCCCCGCCTCCAGCAACAGGTCGGCGGCCCGCTGGTGCAGCTCGCGGTTGTCCACCCAGAAGGCCAGGTGGTGCAGCCGGCCGGGAATGGGCGACATGTCCTTGGCGAAGGCCAGGTCGTGGTTCTTCTCGTTGGTGGTGACCATGGCGAAGACCACCAAGTCGGGGTTGTCCTCCAGGCCGTTGTAGCACATGAAGCGAAAGCCCAGCACCCGGCGGAACCACTCCGCATCGCGGTAGGGGTCGCTGCTGGCTACGGTCAGGTGGTCGAGCTGGCGCGGCTCCAGCCCCCCGCCGGTAAAGCGCTGGGGCCGCTCGGGGTAGGTGGAGGCCCGCTCGGGCGGGGCCTGGTAGCGCTCCACCTCCCAGAGCAGCTCCAACGTGTGCCCCCCTGGGGCCCGGAAGCGGTAGGCCGGGCCGTGGCCAAAGCTTCCCTCCACCCACTCCCCCTGTACCCCGCTGGCCTCGATGTTGCGCACGGCCTGCTCCAGATCCTCTGGGCTCCAGGTGCGCCAGGCTGCGTGGCCCAGGGCAGGCAGCTCCCCTTGGGTCAGAATCAGGCTGTAGGTGTAGTGGTCGCCCCAGCAGCGCAGGTAGGCCCGCTCCGCCTCGCGGTGCACCAGGTAGAGCCCGCCAATCTGGGTAAAGAAGGCCAAGGACTCCTCGAGCTTCGGGGTGATGAGTTCTGCATGGACCAACTGGGACAAAAGGCACCTAGGCATGGCTCCTCCTATGGGTCTTCGGCATACCAACCTCCTCAAAACGAGGAAACCTGCACCAGCTCGAGCAAGTTCCCTGCGTTATCACGGATAAAGGCCATGGGGCCACCCTCGATGCGGGCCCGCATAACCACTTCTACCCCCCGCCCCTCGAGTTCCCTCACCGCCGCCTCCACATCCTCCACCGCAAAGGCCAGGTGCTTGGTGCCGTGGGTCTTAAGGTCGGCGTGGGGGGTCTTGCGCTCCTCGGGCAGGGGCTTTGCCCCGGGCACCTCAAAGAGCTCCAGGCGGAACTCCCCCCGCCGCAAAAAGGCCACCCGGGCCGGGATGGCCCCCAGGTAGAGGGTCTTCTCCAGCGCAAAGCCCAGCGTTCGCTCATACCAGGCGATGCTCTCCTCCAGGTTGGGCACGCTCAGGCCCAGGTGATGGGGGCGAAGCTCAAGCATGATCCTCCCAAGGGTTGCGGTTCAACCTGCGCTCGTCGTTGGTCAGGTAGCCCACAAAAAGCCCCAGCGGGTCGCGCTGAGCCCGGATGGCCTGCAATCGCGCCCAGTTCTCCTCCCGCATAAAGCGCAGTGAGCGGGTGGTGAAGTCGGAGTCGCCCAGGTACTGGCCCAGGGTGACGGGCTCGAGGCGCCGCATCTGCTGGGCCAGCCACCCCCGGCAGCGCGCGTCGTCGGCGGGGTCGCGCCAGATGGTGTACAGGGCGAAGTAGATTTCGCTTTGCAAGGACAGGGCCATATCCGGCAGGGGGCGCAGCGGGGCCATGCTGAACCACAGGGCGAAGGTCTCAGGGGTGGGCGGGGTGGTAAAAGCCTCCACCAAGCGGGGCACCACCGCCTCCGGGGGGCCTTGAAGCCAGGCGTTGTCCACCGCGTAGCGGGCCCCTTCGGGGTTCTGCCTTAGCTGCTCGCGCCGCTCGTCCTCGAAGCAGGTGGGCTCGGCCACCTGGCGGAGCAGGGCCTTTCCCAAAGCCGGGCTTGTCTCCAACGGGGCCAAAGCCTCCCGGCCCTCCGCCGGGCTATCCACCATAGCCAGACCGTGCACCACCAGGGCCCGCTCGCCAAAACCAGGCGGAACCAGGCTCAAGGCCACCAGCTCCACCCGGGGGTCCACCTGGGCGTGCACCTCCTGCAGCCAGGCCAGCACCTCGGCGGTGCAATCCAGGGGGTAGACGTGGGTGGTCTGGGTGAGGGCTCTAGGCAAGGGACGGGTCTGCAGGTAAAAGCGGGTCACCACCCCGGGGAAGCCCGGCCCGGCGCCCCGCGCGGCCCAGTAGAGGTCGGCGTGCTCTTTGGCATTGGCCCGCACCCGCTCGCCCTCGGCGGTGACCACCTCCAGCCCCACCACCGCCTCGGCGGCCCAGCCCCAGCCGCGGCAGTTCCAGCCCATGCCCCCCTGGAGCAAAAAGCCCCCCAGCCCCACCGTGGGACAGTGCCCGCCGTGGAACATCCGCCCGCGGGCCTCGAGGTAAGGGGCCAGCGTCGCCCCGCCCTGAACCGCGGGGGCCACCGCCACCACACCGGTCGCCTCGTCGTAGGCCATCCCCTGGAGGCGGGAGAGGTCGAGGAGCAAAGCACCTTCCCGCAGGCTCCAGGCCGCCCAGCTATGCCCCCCGGCCCGCACCGCCAGCCGTAGGCCCTGGGCCCGGGCCAGCCGCACCGCCTGCGCCACGTCCTCTTCGTCCTCGGCAAAGACGATCAGCTCGGGGGAACGCTCGGGGCTGCGTCCGTTGAAGATGCGCCCCACGCGGGCCTCCTCGTAGCCGGGCTCGCCCTTTCGGTAGACCCTTCCTTTGAAGCTCATAGCGCCCTTGTACCTCCGTCTACGGCAAGGTCGGCGGCGGTAATCCAGCTCGCCTCGTCCGAGACCAGGAAAACCGCCGCCCAGGCCACGTCCTCGGGGGTACCGAAGCGGGCCAGCATGTGTTCCTTGAGCCACAGGTCGTGTATCTCGGGGTCGGCGATGACCGGCCGGGTGGCCCCGGTCACCACCAGTCCGGGGGAGATGGTGTTAGCCCGGATACCAAAAGGCGCCCCCTCCAGCGCAAGTTGCCGGGTCAGGGCCAGCACCCCGCCCTTGCCCGCGCAGTGGGCCAGCGCAGGGCTTCTCTCCAGCACCCGGTAGGCGTTGGCCGAGGCGAAGTTGAGGATGGCCCCACCCTGCCGCTTGAGGTAAGGCCAGGCCGCCTGGCAAAGCAGAAAAACCAGGTCGAGTTCGCTTGCTAGGGTCTTCCTCCACTCCTCGTAGCTCAGCTCCTCCACCGGCTTGAAGGCCGCCCAGGCCGCGGCGTTGACCAGAATCTGGAGGCGGCCAAAGCGCTCCAGGGTGAAGTCCACCAGCCGCCCTGCCTCCTCGGGCCGGGTCAGGTCGCAGGGATGCAGGCTCTCCAGCACCAGGCCCTCGGCCCGGGCCTCCTCCAGGGTGGCCTGGGCCGCCTGGGGGTCTAGGTCGCAGCCCACCACGCTGGCCCCGTGGCGGGCAAACATCAGGGCGCAGGCCTTGCCAATGCCGCTGCCGGTACCGGTCACAATTGCCACCTTGCCCTCTAGGCGGCTCGAGCGGGCTTTGGGGTTGGCAGCCGGGGGAAGGTTCACCTTGCCTCCTAGTGGGGAATGCCCAGCTCCCGCTTGCGCCCTTCCCGGTCGGTGTGGGTGAAGCGGTTGTAGGCCACCCGAATCTCGGTGAAGCGCTCGTCCTGCACCCGGTATAGGATGAGGCCTTCAAACTCAAAGCGCTCACCGGCAACCACAGGGCCAAAGGGCGAGGCGGGGTCGTCCCGCAGGGCCTCGAAGTGGGCCTTCATCTGCACCGCTACCCCCTCGCCGTCCCCCACCCAGCGCTCTACCTCCAGGGTTTCGCGGAAGGTGCGCCAGATGCGGGCGTAGTGGGCCCGCATGGCCTCGCGGCCCAGCAGCTCCAGGGTGCCGTTGAGCACCCGCACCTCCGGCGAGAGGAACTCCTCAAAAACGCTCAGATCCTGGGCGTTGAAACGCCGGATGTAGGCCGCGTAGTGCTCACGGGTCATGCACCCACCTCCAGCCGGCCCAAATAGGCCTCCTGCAGCAAGCTGGGCTCGCACAGCAGGGCCTGGGCCGGGCCGCTGTAGACCAGCCGCCCCTGGCTCATCACCAAGGCCTGACGGGCGATGCCTAAGGCCAGATGGGCAAACTGCTCCACCAGGAGCACCGCCAGCCCGGCCTGGGCCAGGCGCTCCACGCTCTCCATCAGCCGCCGCACCACCAGGGGGGCTAGGCCCAGCGACATCTCGTCTAAGAGCAGCACCCGTGGCCGGCCCAGAAGGGCGCGGGCCAGCACCAGCATCTGCTGTTCTCCGCCCGAAAGCCGGCCCGCCGGAACCCACCGGCGCTTTTCCAGTTCGGGAAAGAGGTGGAAAGCTTCTTCCAGACCGGCCCTGGCCCCCACCCGGAGGTTCTCCTCTACCGTAAGGCTGGGAAAAACCGACCGGCCTTGTTCCACATGGGCCAGGCCGGCCCGGGCCCGGGCCACCCGGGAGGCCCGCTCCACCCGCACCCCCCAAAGCCGCACCTCCCCCTCCTGCACCGGCAGGATGCCCGAGAGGGCCTCGAGCAGGGTGGTCTTGCCCGCCCCGTTGGGGCCCAAAAGCGCCGTTACCTCCCCCGGCGGCACGCTGAAGCTCACCCCCCGTACCACCGGGGCCTGGCCCCGGGCCACCACGAGCCCCTGCACCTCCAGGCTCACGCCGCCACCTCCTCGCCCAGGTAGGCCGCCACCACCTTGGGGCTGGCGAGCACCTCGGCGGTAGGCCCCACTTCCAGCACCGCCCCGAAGTCCAGCACCACCACCTCGCCGCAGGCCCGCCGCACCACCTCCATGTCGTGCTCGATAAGGAGCACCGCCGCCCCGTAGAGCGCCGGAATTTGGGCGATGCGCTCGGCCAGGGCATGGCTCTCGGCAGCGGAGAGGCCGGCGGCGGGCTCGTCCAAAAGCACTGTCTTGGGCCTTGCAGCCAGGATGCTGGCTACCTCCAGCGTCCGCCGGGTGCCCACGTCCAGGGCATAGAGGGGGGCCTCGGGGTCTTCCAGCCCGGCGAAGGCCAGGGCCTCGGCCAGCTCAGGAGGGGTAAGGGTTCGGCCTGCGGCGAGCTCGAGGTAGGCCCGCGCGCTTAGCTCGGGGATGGTGCGGTCTTGCTGGAAGCTGCGGCGCAGCCCAGCTTGGGCCCGCCGGCTGGGGGAAAGCCCCTCCAGGGGCTGCCCCAAAAGCCGCACCTGACCCTGGTAGGGCACAAAGCCGCTCACCGCATCCACCAGGCTCGACTTGCCCGCCCCATTGGGCCCAATCAGGCCCAGCACCTGTCCTTCACGCAGGGTGAGGCTCACCCGGGAAAGGGCCTGTACCGTGCCGTAGTTCACCGAGAGGTTCTCCACCTCCAGCACGGGCTTAGGGCCGGGTTGGCCGGGCCGCGTGGGGCCGCTTGGGCTGGGGGCAAGGGGCCGGGTAACCACAGGCCGGGCCCGCTTGCGCGCGGCCACCTCAAAGACGCCCCCTCCGGCCTTGAGGGCCATCAGAACCCCGAAGGCGAAGAACAGGTTGCCCAGGTTCTGCGAGAGGCCCAGTCGGCTCAGGGCCTCGGGAATCAGCCAGCTCATCCCTCCAGCCAGCAGGGCCCCGGCAGGGTAGTGGGCCCCCACCATCACCGCGCTGGCAAAGAGAACCAGCGAGCCGGTGGGGGCGAAGTTGCTGGCCGAGAGCAGCCCCAGAAGCCCAGCCAAAAGCCCCCCGGCCAGCCCGGCCATCCCTGCGCTGATGGCGAAGGCCCAGAGCTTGGACCCGCTCACGTCGATTCCCATGGCCGCAGCGGCCCGCTCGGAGTGCTTGACCGCCCGCCAGGCGCTGCCCATGCGGCTGCGGGAGAGCCACAGGCCCAGACCCAGGCACAGCAGCAGCGCCCCCAGACAGAACCAGTAGTAGGCCGCATCGGAGGCCAGCAGGCCGGGCCGCACCACCGGCTTGCCGATGACCCCACCGGGAAAGTTGAGCAGGGTGAAGGCCAGATCGGCCACCGCGGCAAAGCCCAGGCTGACCACGGCCAAGTGCACTCCACGCACCCGCAACGAGGGCAGGCCGATAAGAACCCCAACACCCAGGGCCGCCGCGGCCCCAAGCAGCACCTGCAGCACGAAGGGTACCGGCAGCTCGTTGGCGTTGAAGTAGGCCACCACCCAGCCCCCCACCCCGGCCAGCGAGAGCTGGCAGAGCGAGACCAGCCCGGCCATTCCGCTCAACAACCCCAGGCTCCAGGTGAGCAGGCTGGCGATGAGAATCCCCGTGGCCAAAAAGAGCCAGTAGCTGGGAAGCAGCCCTGGGAGGACCACCAACACCAGCAGGCCAATCCAGAACCACCCACTAACGCGCCGCATCCCACACTTCCTTGCGCTGCGACCAGAGCAACGCCGCCAGCATCACCAAGAACCAAAGGGCCTGCCGGTAAGGGGCGATGGGCAGGCTCGAGGCCACCCCCTCAATGAGCCCGATGCCGAGTCCCCCCACCAGCGCCAGCGGGAAGCTTCGGAAGAGGCCCACTAGGGCCCCGGCCATGGCGGGCAGCACCAGCAAGGAGAGCACCCCAAACTCCGGCGAGCGGTTGGGGGCGATGAGCATGACGGCTAGGGCCGAGACCCCGCCGGCAAAAGCCCAGACCCCCACGGTCAGGACCTGCACCGGCACCCCCAGGAGCTCGGCGGCGGTGGGCCGCTCGGCCAGGGCCCGCAGCCAGATGCCAGCCCGAGTACGCTGCAAAAAGAGCGCCACCCCCAAAGCCAGAAGGCCGGCCAGGCCCAGGGTAACCAGCGTGGCGAAGGGAATGCGCAGGCCCAGCAGCTCCACCCCGCCAAAGCCCACCAGGTGGGGCACCGGCTTGGGGTTGGTACCGAAAATCCAGAAGCCCAGGGTGAGGAGGGCGATGAGGTAGGCGATGGTCACGCTCGAGCGCACCTGCAAGGGGGCCTCGGCAAACCAGCGGGCCATGGCCCAGCCCAGTAGGCCACCGATTCCCACCGAGGTCAAAAGGCCCAGCCCCACCGCCAGCCCCAGGGGCCTGCCCCCCTCGTGGAGGCTGAACATCACAAAGGTACCGAAGACCCCCATGGCCCCTAGGGCAAAGTTGAGGGTGCCAGTCATGCGGTAGAGGAGCACCAAGCAGACCGCCAGCAAAGCGTAGGCACCTCCCGAGAGCAGACCGGCCAAGGCAGCTTGCAGCATGGCTCACCGGCGTTGCAGGCGAATCCAGCCCGGGTAGGCTATGCGGTAGGCCCCATCGCGCAGCTCGAGCATCTTGATGCTCTGATTGGAGCGGTGGGTCGGGGCGTCGCCGAAGGTGTAGGGGTCGCCCAGCAGGGGGGTGCGGTAGGGCGGCATCCGCTTGAAGGCCGCGGTAACGCTCTCCCGGGTGATCTCCCCCTGGATGGTCTTCAGGGTATTGACGAAGATCTCTGCCGCCAGGTAGCTGGCCAGGCTAAAGGAGGTGAGGGGGATGTTGTTCTGGCGGGAGAGCTCACGCCAGTCGTTGAGCGCCGGGCTGTTGCCCAGATAGGGCTCGAGCTCGGAGGCCACCTGCACCCCGTTGGCCCGGGAGCCCATGGCCCGGGCGAAGGCCTCGGTGTAGGTGGAGGGGAGGAAGAGCCACTGGGTGGCCCGCAGGAGGTTCTGGGCCAAAGCCGCGTTCATCCAGGAGATGGCAAAAGCATCGCTCCCAGCAAACAGGGTGGCCTCGCACCCAACCTGCCGCACCCGCAACACCAGCGGGGTAGGATCGTCGCCGGGCTTGTAGCTGTAATCCTGCAGGAGGATTTTCTTCCCGGTGAGCTGCTCAAACTCGGCCACCGCCTCGCGGTAGGCGGGCTCGAGGCCCGGAAGCTGGGTGAAGAAGGCGCAGATTTTGTCCTTCTTCAGGTTCTGCGCGGCGTACTGCAACACCAGGGTAGTGGCCACAAAAGGCCCGGTGTTCACCGCGGAGATGTTGGGGTTGCGGAAACAGAGGGGATCTACCCCGGTGCCCTGGATGGAGACCAGACCCCGCTGCACGTAAAAGGCCCCGTTCACGCTGCAGTCCAGCGCGCTGGCGCTGCCCACATGGGCCACCACTCCCAGGCTGTCTACCAGCCGCCGGGCAGCCTGGCTGGCCGCGGCGGGGTCGGTCTTGTCGTCCTCTACGTACAGCTCGAGCCTGCGCCCCTGGATGCCCCCCTGGGCGTTCACCCGTTCAAAGTAGGCCCGCACGATGCGCGGCGGCTCGGGCTGGATGAACCCCCCGCTCAGCCCCCCGATAAACCCCACCCGGATGGGCTGGGGCTGGGCTAGGCCCAGCCCGCCCAAGCTCAACGCCAACGCCCAAACGCCCGCTCGCCAAGATTTCCACATGGCCTCCTCCTTCTGGGAATCCCAACAGGTGCTGTTTCTACTGGCCTACTTATGTCTACAGTTAGTAGAACTATATACACTTTACGTTTTTGTGTCAACAATGCTAGGATGAAGCCATGGAGAAAGCCCCCCCCAGCCGTGACGGCCAGAACATGCTGCACATCCACGACCGGCTGCGGGCCTCCATCCTGCGCGGCCTCCTGGCCCCAGGCCAGGTCACCAGCCAGCTCGAGCTAGCCCGCGACCTAGGGGTAGGCCGCACCCCCCTGCGCGAGGCCCTGCGCCTCTTGCAGCGGGAAGGGCTGGTGTTGCAGGAACCCAACCGTCGGGTGCGCATTGCCGCGCTCTCCGTCTCCGACGCGGAGGAAATCTACACCCTGCGCATCACCCTCGAGGCCATGGCCATGCGCCTTACCGTGCCCAGGCTCACACCCGAGGACTTCGCCGAGCTGGAAGGCCTATACGCCCAGATGGAGCACTACATCCGCACCCAGGACATCGAGCGCCTAGACGGCCCCCACCGGGCCTTCCACCTGCGATTTGTGCAGGCAGCAGGCCCCCGCTGGGTGGAGGAAATTGGCCGGCTTTTTGACCACGCCGAGCGCTACCGCCTTTCGTTTTTCCATGCCCACCCCGAGCGGGGCCAGCTCCGCCAGGCCGAACACCGGGCTATGTTGGATGCGGCTGTCCAGCGTGATGTGGAAGCCGCCGTAAGATGCATGGCCCGCCACTACGCCCACACCGCGCTGGCGGTGTTTGCCCAGTTAGCGCCCGGATATGTTTCGGAAAAGCTCAACACCGTACTGGAAACCATAATGTCGGATTCCTCAACCGCACTGCAATTTGGTACACGCTAGACTTGCTGAAGAAGTAGTACTGCTCTAGTAAACGTAAGCTGGGAGCTAAAGATTCAACTAGTGATGGATTGCCAGACAGGGTTTGAGTACGACTACAACCATTGCCAGACAGGGTTTGAGTACGACTACAACCGGGGATGCTGATGCGGGAACGGGTACCGGACTAATCCCCTCCAAGCGGCAGCACCAGGGTCAGGTGCACCACCGGGCGCCCCAGCCAGGGTGCCCAGAGGGGGCTCGTCCAGCGGGCGTACTCCCGGAAGCCCAGCTTCTGATAGAGCCCCAGGGCCGCCCGATTTTCCTCGGTGGTGGAGAGCTGGACACCGGGCAAGCCTTTTTGCTGAAGGCAGGCCAGGTGCGCCCGCAGGAGCCGCTCGCCCCAGCCCTGGCCCCGCACCCCGCTCAGAAGGTTGAGGTGCAGATGGGCAGGAAAAAGCCTATTGGGAGCGGCCTTGCTGGGGTAGCGCAGGGCGCGCAAGAGGAAGCGCAGGCTGGCCTCGAGCCCTGAAAAACGACCCTGGGCCGCCTGGAGCAGCCAGCGGGGCAGCCCTTGCAGGAAGTATCGGCGGTAGGCCAGGGGGTCTTGCGCGCCCAGCACGTAGCCTAAAATTTGACCCCCTTCCTCGAGCACCAAACCACACCCTCCCGCAGGCCCCAGGTAGGGCCCCACCCAGAGCTCGCCGAAGAGCCGCTTGGCCGGAAAGTAGACCTCCGCCGAACGGCCAAAAAAGCCGGTAGCGTAGGCCACCTCGGTGAGGGCCGCAAGGTCGGTGGGAAGGGCAGGGCGAAGCTGGGGGGGCATGGCAGCTCCTAGGCGGAAAAACCGCTCACCAGCCTGGCCAGGCCGTAGGCCGCGCCGGCGGCCAAACCCCCGACCAGCACGGTTTGCCAGGCCCCTTTCAAAAGGGGGAGTCCGGTAAAGCGGGCCTTGAAAGCTCCAAAAATTCCCAGGGCCACCAGCGTTATCCCTGCACTCAGCAGTAAGGACTGCCCGATGGAAAGCGGCAAGAGGTAGGGAAGCAAGGGGATGGCCCCACCCGCCACATACGAACCCCCAATGGTCAGGGCGCTGCGCAGCGCCCGCCTGGGGTCAGGCTCCTCCAGGCCCAGCTCCTCCTGCATCATGAAGCTGAGCCAGACCTTAGGATCGCGGATTATGGCCTGGGTGGCTTGCTCGAGGGCCTCCCCTTCCAGACCGTAGCGACGGAAGACCGCCCGCACCTCCTCGATCTCGGCCTGAGGCAGCTCGCGCACCTCCCGCTCTTCGCGCGCCAGCTCGGCTTGGTAGTGGTCGGCCTCGGTGCGGGCCGCCAGGTACCCACCCAGGCCCATGGCGATGGAGCCGGCCACCACCTCGGCAACCCCCGCCACCAGCACCACGAAGTTGGAATCTACCGCCCCAGCCAGTCCCGCCGCCAGGGCAAAGGGCACCGTAAGGCCATCGGACATCCCGATGACCACATCCCGTACGGTCTCAGAGCCGGAAAAATGCCGCTCGATATGAGCTTTAGGCACAAGGTACCTCCGTGGAAAATCCCCTCCAGCTATCGTATTTAAGCCCCACTTCAGCACCCTCCGCCCTTGGGGAGTCCTGCACCCGGCTCACACACAATCAGGGCTCTGGCAGCTCCAGCCGGGCCCGTAGCCCCCCCTCGGGGGCTTGCTCCAACCTAAGGCGCCCCCCGTGCTGCTCGGCGATGGCCATGACCAAGGTCAGGCCCAGGCCGGCCCCCCGCACCCCCTGGGTGCCCGCGCCGCGCTGGAAGGGCTGCAGGAGACGCTCGAGCTGCTCGGGGGGAATGCCCGGCCCCTCGTCGGCCACCTCCACCACTGCGCGCGCTCCCTCGCGCCGGGTGCGCAGCCAAACCCGCCCGCCCACCGGCCCGTACTTGATGGCGTTGGAGAGCAGGTTGGCGATGGCGGTGCGCAGGGTGAAGGGATGGCCTCGGTAGGGGGTGGGCTCGAGCTCCAACACCAAGCGCACCTGCCTCTCCTTGGCCAGCCCCTCCAGCTGCTCCTGAACCTCCAGGGCCAGCAGGTCGAGCTCCACCGGCTCGGGCTCGAAGGGCGCGTGGGTGCGGGCTAGCAGCAGGAGGGCTTCGATGACCTGGGCCAGATCCTCGGCGGTGCGGGCGATCTCCGCGAGGGCCTCGCGGTACTGCTCGGGGGTGCGGGGCCGCTCCAAGCTCAGGCTGGCCCGACCCTGCAGCAGGCTCAAGGGGGTGCGCAGCTCGTGGGCCGCGGCCAGGGCGAAGGCCTTTTCGCGCTCGATGGTGCGCTCGAGGCGGCCCAGCATGGCGTTGAAGGTACGGGTCAGCCGGGCCATCTCGTCTTGCCCGGGGCTCTCCGGCACCCGCTGCCCGTACCGCCCCGAGGCGGCGATGGCCCCGGCCAGCCGGGTGACCTGATCCACCGGGCGCAGCGAACGGTCGGCCAGCAGATACCCCACCCCCAGAGCCACCACAAAGAGCACCGGCAGCCCCAGCAGCAAGGTTTTTTGGGTTCGGCTCAGGGTATTCACAGCCTCCTGCTGCGAGCGCATCACCTGCACCACCCCACCGTCCGGCAGGGGGTGGTTGTAGACCCGCGTCCCCTGTACGCTCAGGAAGCCGGTTTTGAGCTCAACTTCGACCCAGGGCTCCCCCAGCTGCCAAAGCGGCCGCCCCTGGGCGTCGTAGACGGTGAGCGCGGTGACCCCCGGTAAACGGTTTTGTAGCCGGCTGGAGCCTCCGTCAGAGGCCGTGCCGAGCCGAATCTCCGCAGCGGTGAGGATGGCGGTCTCTTGCAGGGACTCATCCAGAGTCTGGTGCAGCGCTGCGTGAAAAACCCCATAGACCACAACCCCGCTCAGCAGCAAAAAAGCCACCAGCACCAGGCCGTAGTACAGGGTCAGGCGCAGCCGCAGACTCAAAGGCTCTCCTCCAGCCGCCCCAGGCGGTAGCCCAACCCGCGCACCGTCTCGATAAAATCCTCGCCCAGTTTGCGCCGCAGGCTCGAGACGTAGACGTCCACCACCTTGGTGTCCACCTCGCTCTCCCCCGGCCAGACCCGCTCGATCAGGCTGTTGCGGCTATAGGCCCGCCCCGGGTTCAGCCCAAAGCACTCCACCAAGGCGTACTCCCGTGGGGTGAGGGGCACCGGCTGGCCGTCCTTGAGCACCTGGTGGGCCGCCAGGTCGAGGGTGTAGCCCCGGGGCAGTGGAATCAGGTTGGTGGCCTCGCCCCTGGCCCGCCGCACCAGGGCGCGGATGCGGGCCCGCAGCTCGCGGAAGTCGAAGGGTTTGCTCAGGTAGTCGTCGCCCCCGCTGTCGAGCCCGGTGAGCTTGGAGTCCACATCCCCCCGGGCGGTGAGGAAGAGGATGGGGGTCTTGTCCCGTTGGTTACGTAGCATGCGGGCCAGCGCGAAGCCGGCCTGGGGCCCTTCGGGCAGCATCACGTCCAGAATCAAGAGGTCGTAGGTCTCCAGCTCGGCCATGCCCCGCCCGATGGCGGCGTTGGGGGCATGGTCCACCATCAGCCCGTCGTCGCGCAAACCCTCGGTGATGAGCGCGGCCAGCCGGGGGTCGTCTTCTACCAGCAGCACCCGCATAGGCTCCTCTAGCATGGCAGGCTACGCCGCGAGGGTAAAGATTGGGTAAAACTCAAAGAGGCAGCCATAGGCTCATCCGGGCTCCTTCCGCGGTATTGGTCGCTTCCACCCTCCCCCCATGCCAGCGCACGATGGCCGCAACCAGGGCCAGCCCCAGCCCGCTGCCGCTGCGGCGGTGCTCTACCCGCGCCTGGTAGAAGCGCTGGAAAAGGTGGGGTAGGGCCTCCTCCGGGAAACCACCCCCGGTGTCCTCCACCTCCAGCAGGGCCCATTCCCCTTCCTTCCGCAACCGCACCCGCACCTCACCCGAAGGGGTAAATTTGAGGGCATTTTCCAACAGGTTGCGCAGGGCCAGCCCCAAAGCCAGCCGATCCCCCGTCACCTCCAGCGGCTCCTGCGGCAAGAGGACGTGCAGGGCCAGACCTTTGACCTCGAAGAGGGGGCGCATATCCTCCACCTCCTCGGCCACCAGACGATGAAGGGAAACCCGCTCGCGCAAAAGCCCCTGGCCAGCCTCGGCCCGGGCCAGGTGCAGGAGCTTTTCCACCAGCGCCAAGAGCCGCTGGGCCGAGCGGTAAGCCTGTTCCAGGGCCCGGGCCACCTGGGGGTCGTGGTTCTTTTCCTGGGCCTGCTCGAGCCGCCCCAAAAGCACCGTGAGGGGGGTGCGCAGCTCGTGGGCGGCATCCTGGGTAAAGCGCCGCTCGCTCTCGATGAGCTCGCCCAGGCTCTTTAGCAGCGCGTTGAAGGCCTGACTCAGGGTAAATAGCTCGTCCCGCACAGAAGGCTCGGGCAAGGGACGGTTCCAGATGCGGCCTAAGGCCCGCTCACGGGCGGCCTCGGTTAGGAGGCGCACCGGGCCGAGCGCTCGCCCCACCAGGAAGTAGCCCAGGCCCAAGGCCAGCAGCAAAGCCCCCGGAGCGATGGCCCAGAGCACGCGGTTGAGCGCTTCCAGGCTGGCCTCGAGCCCGGCCAAGGGCCGACCCGCTAGGAGGATAGCCCCCTCCACCCCACGGCCACAAAAGCGCCACTCTCCCGAGGCAAAGCAACCGATCCGCGCGGCGGGCAGGGGCTGGGGTTTGGGGCCCAGGGCCTCCACCAGACCCCGAGGGCCATACAGCAGCAAGGCTAAGTCGGCTGGCAACTTTGGCGGTAGCTCCCCTTCCTGGCTCAGGCCCAGGCGGCCATTGTCGTTGTTCACCCAGGGCTCGGCTAGGATTAGCGCTGCTTGCAGGCTCTGATCTAGTTCGCTTTGCAGGATACGCTCCAGCCCCAGCCGCAGGCTTATCCCCGCCAGTAGCAACACCCCGGCCACCAGCAGGGCGTAGAACAGGGTAAGCCGCAGGCGAAGGCTCATCCGATGAGGCGGTAGCCCAGCCCGCGCCGGGTCTCGATGGCCTCCGGGGCCAGCTTCTGGCGCAGGCGGGAGATGTAAGGGTCGAGGCTGCGCGGGTCGATGCTGGCCTCGCCGGGCCAGATGTGCTCCAAAAGCAGCTCCCGGGGGTAAAACGTCTGGGGGTGGAGGGCGAGGAATTCCAGGATCGCCCACTCCTTGGCGGAGAGCTCGAGCGCCTCTCCCGCCCACCAGGCCTGCTTGGCCCCTAAGTCCAGGGCGAGACGCCCCACCTCCACCCGGTTGTGGGGCACGCCCCGCGAGCGACGCAGCAAGGCCCGCACCCGGGCCCGGAGCTCGCGCAGGTGGAAGGGCTTGAGCAGGTAGTCGTCGGCTCCTGCCTCTAGTCCTTGTACCCGGTCGTCTAGGCCGTCGCGGGCGGTCAGGATGAGCACCGGTACCCCATGGCCCTGTCCTCGGAAGTGGGCGAGCAGGCTTAGCCCGTCCCGCCGCGGCAGGCCCACGTCCAGCACCACCAGGTCGTAGGGAAAGCCCTGCCAAAGGCCCAAGGCCTCCTCACCGTCGGTGGCCCAGTCCACCGCGTAGGGTTCGGCCTCGAGGGTCTCCTTGACCAAGGCGCCCACCTCGAGGTCATCCTCCACCAGCAGGATGCGCATGGCCTACCCCCTTTGGCCCACCGCCCAGCGGTACCACAGCCCCACCACCCAGAGGAAGCTCAAGGCCCAGCCCGCCAGCACGTCCGAGGGGTAGTGCACCTGCAGGTAAAGCCGGGAAAGGCCCACCAAGAAGGCCCAGGGTAGGCCCAAGGCCAAGACCCAGCGGGCCGCCTGGGGAAAGCGGGGCGCCAAAAGCCCATAGAGTGCCAGTACCAAGGTCAGGCTGGCCATGGTGTGGCCGGAGGGGAAGCTGTAGTCGTGCTCGGGGGTGAGCTGGGGGAAAAGGTGGGGCCGGGTACGAGCAAAAAAGAGTTTGGAAGCCAGGTTCAAGAGCACCGACCCGCCCAGGCCCAGGGCAAAGAGGGGCCAGGCCAACCGGCGCCCGTAGGCCCACAGCAGCACCAGCAAAGTCAGCCCCACCACCGCCGGCGCCGAGGCCGATTGCGTGAGCGCCAGGGCGATGGCGTTCCAGAGGCTGTTTTGTTGGGTGTGCAGGAAGGCCAGAATGGGCCCATCAAAGAAAAAACCCTCCCGCTCGTAGACGTCCTCGGCCAGGCCTATAAAGGCCAGCAAGCTTAGAAACAGCAGCCCCAGAAGCCACAAAGGCGCCAGGCGAAGCCCCTTTTCCCAGATGCCGGATATCCTTTGGATCACGCTAGTTCTCCTCGATTTTATCGTAGTCGGGACGAACCCTCCGAACCGAGCAGCTCCGAGAGCTCAACGAAAACGAACCCCCGCGCCTGCAAAGCCGGGATCAGCTCCCTGAGGGCCGGAAGCGTGGCGGGGCCTCCCTGGCTGTGCACATCCTCACCGCATCACCCCGGTGTGCCCCAGGGAGTAGCGACCCGGCTGGGGGTAGATGGCCAGCCCGTGGGGGCCTTTGCCTACCTTGATGCGCCGGATCAGGCCACCCTTTTGCAGGTCGGTATCGAAGACGTACACCTCCCCGTGGTAGCGCCCAGAAAGCCACAATGTTCTGCCATCCGCTGAGACCCCGCCCATGTCCGGGCTGCCCCCGCCGGGAATCTTCCATTTGGTCACCAGCTTGCGGGTGGCGAACTCGAGCACGCTCACCGAGCCCTCGCCCCGGTTGGAGATGTAGAGGTACCGGGTATCGCGGCTGGGGTAGAGGCCGTGGGCCCCTTTGCCGGTAGGGATGAAGCCGAGGGGGTGAAACCTCTCGGCGTCGATCAGGTGCACCCCGCCCGCGTCCATGTCAGCCACGTAGAACACCCGGCCATCCGGGGAGAGCTTCACGTCCTGGGGCATCCCCCCCAGGTGCAGCTTGTCCAGCACCTTTCGGGCTGCCACGTCGATCTTCAGCAGGTCCCCGCTGAACTCGCAGGCCGCCACCAGGGTGCGCCCGTCGGCGCTGTAGTCCATGTGGTTGATACCCTTGCAAGGCACCCCCAGGCTCCCTTGGGGCTGCCAGGTCTGCGGGTCAAAGAAGTCCAACCGGTGCTGGTACTCCGCCACCACGATGGCCGATCTTCCGTCCGGGGTGAAGTAGAGGTTGTAGGGGTCTTTGACCGGGATTCGCTTCCCCAGGGCTCCGCTCTGGGGATCGATGGGAATAAGGGTATTGCCCACGTCGTTGGCCACATAGAGGGTCTTCAGGTCGTAGGAAGGCACCACGTGCTGGGGCTCGGCGTCCATCTTATCGCTGGCCACCACCCGGTAGGTTTTGGGGTCGATCACGTACAGCCGGTTGGTCTTGCCATCGGGCACATAGACCCGTTCGGGGAAATCCCTGACCGTAGGCGAGAGCATCCCTGCCTGGGTGAAGGCGTAGACGTTCTTAGGGTCGTAGGGGGGCATTCCCGGCAGGCCGGACTTAAGCCCTTGGCTCGCGGCCATGGGGGGCAGGCTTGAACCTCCCCTTGCCGAACCAAGGTTCCGCGCCTGGGCCCAGCAAGCCACAAGGGAGAACAAGAGCAACGCCGCCCGCCAACCAGGGTGTATTCCACTCATAACCGCCCTCCGTGGGAGCACGTTAGAGCGCTTAGGTAAAGCTCTGGTAAAAAGCTGCCGGGCAGGCCCGGCAGCCCCCAGGTTCAGGGTTTAACCGTTATCGTCGTGGCTTTCCCCGTCGTTTTCGTCGTGGCGCTCGCCGTCCTTCTCCTCCGGAGCACCCACAGCCTCCTGGTGCAGCACCTGGCCGTTGCCCGCGTCTACCTTGACCTCCTGCCCGGCGAGCACCACCTCCCAGACCAGGTAGCCGTTCTCCACCCCCAGTTTGACCTTGGTGGGCGTGGCGGTGGTGTTCAGGGCCGCCTGCGCCGCCTTTACAGCATCCTGTAGGGAGACCTTGGCCATAGCCTGGTACTGCTGGGCGCTCAGGTTCTCCGAAACCGGCAGACTGCCGGTGTAGCTGGGGTTTTGGGCGCCGTTCTGCCCCGTCTTCTGGGCAAAGGCCGCCAGGCTTAAGAGGGCCGAAGCCGCCAACAAGATCGCTTTGCCGTACTTTTTCATCACTTTCCTCCTCGCCAGGCTCCTGCCTGGACAGGGCCAAAGTAACCCCGCCACCTTGCAGAAAGGTTGCGCTCTTTGAGGGGAAGGTGAGGGCCGGCGCCGCTTTTTACCAAACCTTTACGTGGCCTCCATAGCCTGGGGCGTGCTCGAGGGTCTGCGCTTCCTGTGGAACAACCCCTACGTGCGGGGGGTGGCCGGGCTGCTGCTGCTTTTGGCCCTGCTGCGGCTTTTGTACCTCACCGCCGACCTCTTCGGGCTTCTCCTTCTGGCCCTTCTGCTCGCAGCCCTGGTGCGCCCGTGGGTAGACCGGCTGGAGCGGCTCCGACTGCCGCGCCCGGCCGCTTTGGCGCTGGTACTGCTGCTTTTGGGGCTGGGCCTGAGCCTCCTCGGGGTGGGGCTGGTGCGGGTCGGGGAGGAGCTGACCCACTTCGCCCGCACCCTCCCGGGGGCCGCCGGCGGCCTGAGCACCTGGTGGAACCAGCTGCCCGAACGGCTCCACGCCTCGGGGCTGCCTCCTTGGCTGATGGGGGCCCTCGAGCAGGCCTATGGTTCGGTGGGCAGGCTCTTGCAAAACCTCTCCGCCGAGCTCATCCCCCGCCTGGGTGGCTTCGCCCAAAGCGGGCTGATCCCGGCCCTGGCCCTTTTGTTTGGCGGGGCGGTCAAGCTGGCGGCCTTTGTGGTGTCCTTTATCTACCTGCTGGCCGATGGGCCGCGCATGGGCCAGGACCTTTTGCATAGGCTTCCCCCCAACCTGCGGGCCTGGAGTGAGCGGATGGTGGGCTACCTCGAGCGGGCTGTGATGGGCTACTTTCGGGGACAGCTCCTGGTCGCCGCCAGCCTGGGTGGGCTGGTGGGGCTCAGCCTGGGTCTGCTGGGGGTGCCCCTGGCCTTGCCGCTGGGCCTGCTGGTGGGGGTGCTGGAGCTCATCCCCTACCTGGGCCTCGCACTGGGAGGGGTGCTGGTCTTCTTCGCGGCGTTGCCGCTGGGCTGGCCGGTGGTGCTCAAGGCCCTGCTGGTGCTCCTGGCCGCGGCCCAGCTCGAAGGCCACCTGCTGGCCCCGTGGCTGGTAGGCCAGAGCACCTCGCTGCACCCGCTTACAGTGCTGTTCGCTTTGCTGCTGGGTGAGCGGCTGGCCGGGGTGCCGGGGCTGCTGGTCGCGGTGCCTCTGGCCGCTTTGCTCAAGCTCTGGCTGGAAGATTTCTGGCCCTGGAGGTAGATTATGGATATTCTCAACAACCTCTTCTGGCTCTTCTTGCTGCTCTCCTTCCTGAGCCCGCTTCTGCAGCGGCAGATGCTGGCGCTGGCTCGAGCCCGCAGCCTTCAAACCCTCGAGCGCCGCCGGGGTAGCCGCCTCATCACCCTCATCCACCGCCAGGAGGCCGTCGCCCTGCTGGGCCTGCCCCTGAGCCGCTACATCGACATCGACGAC
The DNA here is from genome assembly GCF_000373205.1 of Calidithermus timidus DSM 17022. Lineage (NCBI taxonomy): Bacteria > Thermotogati > Deinococcota > Deinococci > Thermales > Thermaceae > Calidithermus > Calidithermus timidus. Next base: position 465,364 of record NZ_KB890688.1, on the reverse strand, counting down.
TCCGAGCAGGTCTTGCGGGCCATCCGCCTCACCGACCCCCAGCTGCCCATCGACCTGGTGCTGCACACCCCCGGTGGGCTGGTGCTGGCTGCCGAGCAGATCGCCGAGGCCCTCCTGCGCCATTCGGCCAAGGTCACGGTTTTCGTGCCCCACTACGCCATGTCCGGCGGCACGCTCATCGCCCTGGCCGCCGACGAGATCGTCATGGATGCCAACGCCGTGCTGGGCCCGGTCGACCCCCAACTCGGGCAGTACCCGGCGGCCTCCATCCTGAAGGTGCTGGAGCAGAAGCCCATCGAGAAGATCGACGACGAGACCCTGATCCTGGCCGACCAGGCTAAAAAGGCCCTGGTGCAGGTCAAGGCCGTCGCCAAGAACCTCCTGCGCAAGCACCTCGAGGAAACCCAGGCCGAGACCCTGGCCCATAGGCTCTCCCAGGGCACCTGGACCCACGACTATCCCATCAGCGCCGAGGAGGCTCGCGCCATGGGCTTGCCCGTCTCCACCGCGATGCCCCCGGAGGTCTACGCCCTGATGGAACTCTACCCCCAGCCCCGCGGCAACCGGCCCAGCGTGCAGTATGTACCCCTGCCCTACCGGCGGGAAGAGCACCGGCCTCGCTAGGAAGCCATGCTGAGCCACGGTCCCTTGAGCGACCCCGAAACCCAGGCCGAGGCCCTGCGGGTGCTGGAGCGCCGCTCGGAAAAACGCGGGCTGGCTCGAGTCCTGCCCTTTTTGGGCCCGGCTTTCGTGGCCAGCGTAGCCTATATGGATCCCGGCAACTTTGCCACCAACATCCAGGCCGGGGCCCAGTTCGGCTACCGGTTGCTTTGGGTGGTGCTCCTCTCCAACCTGATGGCCATGCTGATCCAAAGCCTCTCGGCGCGTCTGGGCATCGCCGCCGAGATGAGCCTGCCCGAGGCGATCCGGCGCACTTACCCCCCTTCAATGAGCTACTTCTACTGGGTTCAGGCCGAGCTGGCCGCCATCGCCACCGACCTGGCCGAGTTCATCGGGGCCGCACTCGGCTTCCATCTGCTCTTAGGGGTTCCCCTGGCCTGGGGCGCGGGGTTGGCGGCGCTGGTCACCTTCGCCCTGCTGGGCCTGGGGCGCTATGGCTTTCGCCCGCTCGAGGCGGCCATCACTGCGCTGGTGGGGGTCATCGCCGCGGCCTATATCCTGGAGCTTTTCCTCGCCCACCCCGACCCCCGGCTGCTGCAGGGGTTTGTGCCCCACTTTGAGGGCCAAGAGAGCGTGCTGCTGGCGGTGGGCATCCTGGGGGCCACGGTGATGCCCCACGTGATCTACCTGCACTCCGCCCTTTCCGACCAGCGCATCCCCCTACACGATCCCGCCCTCAAGCGCCGCCTGCTCGCCTTTAGCAACCTCGACGTGGTGCTGGCCCTCTCCATAGCAGGCTTCGTGAATCTGGCCATGCTGGTTGCGGCTGCGGCCACCTTTCACCACACCGGCCGTACCGAGGTGGCCGACCTCACCACCGCCTACCAGACCCTCTCGCCCCTGTTGGGGCCGCTGGCCGCCGGGGTTTTTGCCCTGGCCCTGCTGGCCTCGGGGCTCTCCTCTACCACCGTCGGCACCATGGCCGGCCAGGTGGTGATGCAGGGTTTCGTGGGCTTTGGCATCCCACTTTGGGTGCGCCGCCTGGTCACACTGGTACCCTCTTTTGTGGTGATTCTGCTTGGCCTGGATCCCACCCGGGTACTGGTGCTTTCGCAGGTGGTGCTCTCCTTTGCCATCCCCTTTGCCCTGGTGCCGCTGCTGCTCCTGACCGCTAGCCGCCAGCTGATGAGCGAGCTGGCCATCGGCAAACCCCTCCAGGTACTGGGCTGGCTGGTGGCCGCGCTGATCATCGGGCTCAACCTGTACCTGCTAGGGCAGAGCCTGTGGCCGGTTTAGCCCACCGGAAAGGAGGCGAAGGTTGTGACGAAGTCCCTGCTTCAAGTTCTATACGTGCTGACCATGATAGCGGTGGTGGTCTTGGTGGACGTCCTGTTTTTGCGAGACAAATTCTGGCTACGGCTGTGGGTGAACATCGGCATTGTGGCCCTGTTTGTGGTTTTCTACCTGCTCTTTTTGAAGAACCGCTAATCCCCGAAGCTCAAAACCGGGCCAAGCCGGTTTTTGCCGGATGGCCGGTGTTTTCAGCGCCTCGAGCGGATTTTGCTTTTACCGAACTTAAACCTCGAGGGCCTACCCTTCTGGCTGTGCTTGCGGATGCAAGCCAGGGAGCGACAGCCATGAAAAATACCGTACTCAAAACCTCCAGCCTGCTGGCGGTGATGGTGCTTTCGGGTTCGGCTTTGTGGTTCGCCCTTAGCCAGGGCCAGCCAAGCCCCACCCCCGCCCCGGCCCCCAGCGCCCTCCAGGGCCTTCTGCCCGACGAACGCAACACCGTCGAGATTGCGCAGACGGCCAGCCCAGGGGTGGTCTACATCTCGGTGCGCAGCAACCCGGCAGCCAGCCTGCCCGACAACCTCCAGCCCTTTGCGCCCTTCCTGCAACCCCAACCGCAGCAGGGCACCGGCTCGGGTTTCGTGCTGGATAAGCAAGGGCACATCCTCACCAACTACCACGTGGTGCAGGGGGCCAGCCAGATCACGGTGCGCTTCAAGGACAGCCTCAAGAGCTACAGCGCCAAAGTGCTGGGCACCGCTCCGGCCCTCGACCTGGCGGTGATTCAGGTACAAGCCCCGGCCAACCTGCTCAAGCCCCTGACCCTGGGCAACTCCGACCAGGTGCTGGTGGGCGAAAAGGCCATCGCCATCGGGAATCCCTTCGGGCTCGACTACAGCGTCTCCACTGGCATCGTCTCGGCGGTGCGGCGCAACCCGGGCGCGGTGGACGCGCTGGTACCCACCCTGATCCAGACCGACGCGGCCATCAACCCCGGCAACTCCGGTGGGCCTTTGCTCAACTCCAAAGGCGAGGTCATCGGCATCAACACCGCCATCCTCTCGCCCTCGGGCCAGTTTGGCAACCCGCAGAACGCCGGGGTGGGCTTCGCCATCCCCATCAACCTGGCCAAGCAGTACCTGCAGCCGCTCGAGCAGGGCAAAAACGTCAGCGACAAGGAAATCCTGGCCTCCCGCCCGCGCCTGGGAGTCTCGGTGATACCCCTGGCGGCCTATAGCCCCCAAACCCTCAAGGCCAACAACCTACCCGAAGCAGGCCTGATGATCCAGAGCGTGGAGAAGGGCTCGCCCGCCGAAAAAGCTGGCCTTAAAGCACCCACCCGCTTCCTCCAGGTGCAATCCCCAGACGGCACGGTGCAACAGGTAGGGCTCAACGGGGACGTCATCTTGGAAGCCAACGGCAACCCCATCCAGGACATTGGCGATCTGCGAGGGGTGCTGGAGGCCGCCAACGGCCAGCCGGTCACCCTCAAAGTCTGGCGCGAGGGCAAGATCTTGAACGTGAACGTCATCCCCCAAATTCTCGCTTCCCAATAGAAAGCGCTTCGAATTGGTGGGGTTATACCAGCTTCGGTTGGTGCGTCGCCGCTTGGTGACGCACCAACCCTGCTTCTCCGAGGCGGTAACGCAGCTTGAGCAGCCCCCAGAACATTGGTGTTCTGTTAGGCCAAGCGTACACGCCTCGGAGGTGAACAATACAAGCTACTCACCCGGTGCGTTATGTGTTAGTATTTAGGGCGCTTACCGCCGCAGTGCTGCAAAGCCAAAGAGCGCCCGCTCGCTTGAGCAAGAATGGTGCCAAAACCGCGCTCGAGCGCAAGGCTGACAAAAAGCTGAAGTGGCGCTTTTATGGTTCGGGCGGGAAGTCATTCCCAGGAGGAAGCATGAAGCATAGCATGCCCGTCTTGATGCTGATAGCGATTTTGGGAACGGTTGGGCTAGCTCAACGTGTGACGGTGGAATTCTGGCACGCCTTCGGTGATCCCAAGCGGGGTGGTTGGATCCAAGCCAAGGCCGAGGCCTTCAACAAAGCCAATCCTAACATCAATGTAGTTCCAACCTTTAAAGGCAGCTACCCGGAGATCCTGCAAGCCGCTACCCTCGCCGCACGCCAGGGTAAGCCTCCCGCACTGGTGCAAATGTACGAGATCGGCAGCCAGTTCGCCCTCGACTCCGGCATCTTCCAGCCGGTCAGCAACGTGGGTCCTATCGATACCGCCGACTACATCAAGCCGGTGCTCAACTACTACACCATTGGCGGCAAGGTCAATAGCATCCCCTTCAACTCTTCCTCACCGGTGCTCTACTTCAACAAAGATCTGATGAAGAAAGCCGGCCTGGATCCGGCCAAACCGCCCATGACCTTTGGTGAACTCACCGCCGCCTGCGGCAAGATCGCTGCGGCCAACCTGGGGGTGAAGTGCTTCGGGATGAGCCTCAACGGCTGGTTCTTCGAGCAGTGGATGGCCGAGCAGGGAGCCCTCCTGGCCAACAACTCCAACGGGCGCAAGGGCCGGGCTACCGAGGTGCTGCTGACCAGCGAGCCGGCCAAGCGGATCGTCTCCTGGCTCAAGGAAATGAACGACAAGGGCTACTACACCTACACCGGCAAGCTCGAGGACTGGGACGGCAGCGATGCCATCTTCACCGATGGCAAGGTGGTCTTCCACATCACCTCCACCGCCGACATCGTCAACATTAACGACGCTGCCAAGAAGACCGGCTTCGAGATGGGGGTAGGTTTCCTGCCCATTCCCGATGGAGTCAAGCGCAACGGGGTGGTGATCGGCGGGGCCAGCCTGTGGATCAGCAAGGGCATCCCCAAGGAGCAGGCCGAGGCGGCCCTCAAGTTTGCCCTGTACATGACCAACACCGACAACATGGCCGAGTGGCACAAGATCACCGGCTACTACCCAGTGCGGCTCAGCTCGATCGAGCGGCTGAAAAAAGAGGGCTGGCTGAACGCACAGGCCCCGCAGCTCGTGGCCTTCAACCAACTCCTCGAGACCATCCCCAACGAGGCCACTGCCGGGGCCTTAATCGGCCCCTTCCAGCAAATCCGCCGCATCGTCGAGGAGACCATCCAGAAGGTTTTCTCCGGTACCCCGGTAGACGCTGCTCTGAACGAAGCCAAAACCCGGGCCGACGCCGCGCTCAAGGAGTACAACGCCAGCATCAAGTAAGCTCCATAGAAAAGGGGGCCGGGAGCGGAGCGCTTTTGGCCCTCTTTTCCTGACTTTGTTCATATGAGCAACTTATCTGTCTTCAAGAACCGCTGGTTGGCTTTTTTAATGCTCCTACCCACCTTGGTGGTGCTGGGAGTGTTTTTGTATTATCCGGCCCTCGAGACCTTCCGCCTTTCCCTCTACCGCGCCAACTTCGTCTTCCAGACCGAGACCTTCGTGGGGTTGGCCCAATTTCAACGGCTTCTGGGCGATCCTGCTTATTACCAAAGCCTGCTACAAACCCTGATTTTCTGTGTCCTGGTGGTAAGCCTGGGGCTTGCCACAGGTCTCGGTTTGGCCCTTCTGACCAACCAGCCAATCCGTGGGAGCGCGGTATACCGTGCGCTGTTACTCTACCCTTATGCCCTCTCTCCCGCCATCGCCGGAACCCTATGGCTGTTCATGTTCAACCCCGAGGTGGGGCTGGTAAATAACCTCCTACGCACCCTCTTCGGCATCGCCCCACGCTGGCTGGATAACCCCATTTTGGCCTTTGTCCTGGTGGTATTTGCCGCCGTATGGAAAAACATCGGCTACAACCTGGCTTTCTATACCGCGGCTTTGCAAAACCTACCGAGGGAACTGCTCGAGGCTGCTGCCATAGACGGAGCAACCCCCTGGCAGCGGTTTCGTTATGTAACCCTGCCTTTGCTCTCCCCGATTACCTTTTTTCTCATTTTTGTCAACCTCACCTACGCCATCTTCGACACCTTCAGCTTGGTGGACATCCTCACCGCTGGTGGCCCTACCCTGGGAAAAACCGGCATCACCACCTTTTTGATCTACCGGATATACCAAGATGGATTCCAAAATTTCCAAACCGGCTTCGCCGCGGCCCAAGCCATCCTAATGCTGGTGATCGTGGGGGCCCTTACCCTCTTGCAGTTCCGTACAGGTCGGAGGATCAACTATGGGGCGTAAGACTATCCAAGCCGCTCTGACCCATCTGGCCTTGATCCTGGCAGTACTGCTGGTGGGATTCCCGCTGCTGTTCGCCCTGATCAAAGCTACCCAAGCTGGCTCGGCAGTGAACTCTGCCAACCTCATCCCCAGCACCCATCTATGGGATAACCTGCTGAGCGCTTGGAACGGAGCCAAGTTGGGGCTTTATATCCGCAACAGCTTCGTAGTGGCTGTGGGAATCACGGTCTTGAAAGTAATTACTTCAGCCTTAGCGGCAATGGTTCTGGTGTATTTTCGCATCCCGGCCAAGGGAGTGTTGTTCAGCCTGATTCTATTGACCTTGATGCTCCCTAGCGACTTACTGGTAGTCGCGCTATTTGACTTGGTCAATGCACTGGGTTGGGCCAACACCTATCAAGCCGTTATCCTCCCTTTTGCCGCCTCGGCGACGGGGATTTTCCTGCTGCGTCAACACTTCATGAACATCCCCTCGAGCCTGTTGGATGCAGCTCGTATTGACGGGGCTGGCCCTTTTCGTTTCCTCTTTTCCGTGCTGCTTCCCTTGAGCTGGAACACCATCGGCGCACTGGCGCTGATTCAATTTATCTATGGCTGGGAGCAGTACTTGTGGCCGCTGATCATCATCCGTGATAGCAGCCACCAAGTGGTTCAAGTAGGCCTCAAGAGCCTTATCGGGCAGGCCAGCGGGCAGACCGATTGGGGTATGGTGATGGCCGGAACCTTGGTGGTCATCCTTCCACCCATGGTGGTATTTACCCTGTTGGGGCGGCAATTTAGCAAGGGCTTTGTGCTCTCAGAAAGCAAGTGAAGTCAGTCTAATGATGAGATCGCAAGCGCGGCCTTGGGTATCACCGTACTGGCGCTCCTTCCTGGTCCTGGGGTTTAGCCTCCTGGGCAAAAGCGCAGTGTCCACTTCCACTGGCCGCCAAGCAGTTCACTTTGCCGAAGGCTGGCAGAGGGTGCGGTATATTCAGGCCCGATGGGTACGCGCTTAGCCCTCTATCTCGGCCTTAGCATGGTGGCCGTGCTGGTTCGGCTGCTGTGGGACCTGCGCTTTGCTGGGCCAACTTTGTATGCCCTGGCGGCGGTCGCAACCCTGGCAGCCGGGTTATGGGCGATCCGGGGTAAACCGCTGCCGCTGGCCTGGTTGGGACTGACCATCGGCCTGACAGGGGCCGTGGCGGGGTATGGCCTGCCCTGGCTCTCGCTGCTGATACCGCTGGGCGTATTCGTGGGCTACTGGGGCTGGGCGAAGCACGTCAGCGAGAAGGACCTAGGGGCGTTTTGGGGCTGGGCGCTGGTCTGGCCTGCGGTGGGGCTGCTGCTGGTGTGGCAGGTGATCCCCGCTTTTTACGCTCTGTGGCTTTCTTTTTTCGACCGCTTCAATTTCATCGGCCACAGCCGCTTCGTGGGATTGTTGAACTACGAAATTCTGCTGACGCGTGATCCGCTGTTCTGGAAAGCCATGGGCAACACCTTTTGGTTCGTAGTCTTCACCGTGCCCATCGGAATCGGGCTAGCGACCCTCGCGGCCATCCTGCTCAACGAGAAGGTGAGGCTGCAGGGGCTCTTCCGTACGCTATACTTCCTGCCCTACATCACCGCACTCACCGCAGCGGCGGCGGTATGGGACTGGATCTACAATCCTGAGTTCGGCTTCTTAAACTGGCTGCTGGGAACACCCGGCTTCCAGTGGCTGAGCACGCCGGAGGGCATCTTCGCCCGCATGCTCAGGCCGCTGGGCATAAACCTAAGCGGCTTCTGGGCTGGCCCGAGCGTGGCCTTCGTGGCGGTGATGGCCATGAGCGTTTGGCACTTCCTGGGTTATCAAGTGGTGGTACTGCTGGCCGGACTGCAAAACATCCCCAAAGAGTACTACGAGGCTGCTGAACTCGACGGGGCGAGCTGGTGGCAGAAGGTGCGCTTCATCACCTGGCCGCTGCTCTCCCCCACCACTTTTTTCCTCTTCACCCTGTCCTTAATCGGAGCTTTCCAGGTTTTCACGCAGGTGCTCATCCTCACGCCCACCGGCGGGGTCTTGCAAGACACGCTGACCATAACGCTCTACCTCTACAACAAGGGCTTCCGCGACTCCAACTTCTCCTACGCCTCAGCGCTGGCGGTGGTGGTGTTCATGGTGATTCTGGTACTGACGCTGGTGCAGCGGCGGGTGCTCGAGCGGAGGGTGACTTATGAGGCCTAAACCCCTGCGCTGGCAAGCCCTGTTGGGACAAGCCGCCCTCTACGCCGTGCTCATCACGGGTTCGGTGGTCATGGCCTTCCCCTTCTACTGGATGCTTGCCACCAGCCTCAAGAGCCCCCAGGAAGCCCAGCAGGCCGTGCCGGTGTGGGTGCCCGAGCGGCTCAAGCCGGCCAACTGGGCCGCGGCAGCCCGACTGGGGGCGCAGGGAGGCTCCATGTGGTGGGGGGGCTACCGGGCCGGGCGCAGCGTGGTGCTGCGGATCTATACGGGCGAGAAGGGCCTCGAGCCGGTGGTTACCATCCCCACCCCCCCGGCGGCCTTCTCCGACCCCCGGGCCGATAACACCCGCGTCGAGACGACCTTTAAGGATGGCCGGTGGGAGATCGCACTCACCAACGGCGGACAGGGGTCCTTCCGGCTACTACCGGTGCGGGTGTACATTGCCAAGAGCTACCGGGAATTCCACCCTGAGCTGCAACCCGATAGCGTCAGCAGCCGGGGCGACAACTGGGAGCTCTCCTGGAGCAACCTGGCGCCGGGGGTGCTGGGTTATGTGTTCCACAACTTCCGTGAGGCCTGGTACGCTGCGCCCTTTGGCCGTTACTTCTTCAACAGCTTCTTCACCGCGCTCACGCAGGTGCTGGGGGGCCTCTTCATCGCGGCCATGGCGGCCTTCGCGCTCGCACGCATCCCCTTCCCCGGCAAGGAGTTTGTGTTCGGCCTGATCATCGCCACCCTGATGATCCCCGGCGAGGTGTTGCTGATCCCCAACTACATCCTGCTCTCGCGCTTGGGTTGGCTCGACAGCTACTACGCCCTGATCGTGCCCTGGCTGGCCTCGGTGTTCGGCATCTTCCTGCTGCGCCAGTTCTATCTCTCGCTGCCACAAGATCTATTCGACGCTGCCCGCATCGATGGGGCAACCTACTGGACTCAGCTCTGGCGCATCGCCCTGCCGCTGTCGGTACCGGGCATGGTCACCTACGGCATTTTCACCTTCTTGGGTGCCTACAATGCGCTCTTGTGGCCGCTGATCGTGACGAACTCACCGGAGATGCGCACCATCCAGCTCGGGCTACAGTCCTTCATCGGAGAGGCAGGAAGTGACTACGGCGGACTGATGGCCGCCTCGACGCTCTCGATTCTGCCGATCGTATTGGGGTATTTCCTGGCTCAAAAGCAGTTCGTTCAGGGTGTGGCCAGAAGCGGAATCAAATAGTAGCGTGCGTATCGCACCGGGAATTGCAAGGGACATTTCGCCCCAAAACTCATAGCCATAATGAAAATGCCGGAAAGTGCCATCTCAATGTGATTGATCCGGCTTTGGACGTGGGTGCGCGTGCTGGCTCGGCCGTGCTAGGGTAACCCGGCTGCGGGCTGGGGATGTCATGGTTGGTGTCGCCGTTGACGGGAGATGAAAGGAGGCAACAGCCCCCTCGCTGAACATCTGCGATATCAAGAACGTCTTCAGTAGCGCTTTTGTGAGGAGGTTTTATGTACAGTAGGATCCTGATTCCCACCGACGGCAGCGGCTGCAGCGAGGCCGCCGCTCGGGTAGGCCTCGAGCTAGCCAAAGCCCTGGCCGCCGAGGTCACCGCCCTCCACGTGCTCGAGCCGCTCACGAACCTGGTGGTGACGCCCGCCAGCATCCCCTATTACTCCGACCTGGAGCGCGATCTGCAGGTAGCCGGACAAACGGCACTGTCCAAGGTGGAAGAGCTGGCGCGCTCTGCCGGGGTGGTCTGCCATGCCCAGCAGGAGACGGGCCGTGCAGCCGAGGTCATCGTCAAGCGAGCACAGGAACACGACCTGATCGTGATGGGAACCCATGGCTACGGCGGGTTGGATCGCTTTCTGCTGGGTAGCGTCGCCATCAGCGTGCTGCACAGGAGCACCAAGCCGGTGCTGGTGGTGCGGGAGGGAGCCAAAGCCGACGCAATCCGGCAAATCCTGCTGCCCACCGACGGCAGCCAGGCCAGCCAGAAGGCGCTGGGTCAGGGCCTCGAGCTGGCCAAGGCCCTAGGGGCCAGCGTGGGCTTGCTGTATGTGGTGGAAGGTGTGTATCACTACCTCGGGCCCGAAGCGGCCATGTACGCCGTAGCCGAGGACTTGGAGGCCAGTTTCAAAGAGATCGGCCAGGAAGCCCTTGATAAAGCCCTGGAGGCGGCAGCCGGAGCAGGGGTGCAGGTGCAGAGCAAACTGGCCCTGGGCAAAGCGGTCGATCAAATCGCAGAAGAGGCCAAGGCCTACGATTTGGTGGTCATGGGCACGCATGGACGCAGCGGCCTGAACCGCTTGTTGTTGGGGTCGGTGACCGAGGGGGTCATCCGCAGGAGCGAAAAACCCGTGCTGGTGATCCCCGTCCGTGAGTGAGGGTTCGTGTCCGGCCCTCGAGGAGTAAAAGCCATGAGCCAGCGTGGGCTGTCCCACCGGGAAGCCCAGGCGCGACTGAGCAGGTATGGCCCCAACATACTCCCGGAAAAGCCCCTCGAGCCCATCTGGGCCCGGTTTTTCCGCCAGTTTCAAAGCCCTTTGATCTACATCCTGCTCTTCGCGCTGCTCTTCGATTTGGGGTTGTGGTTCTACGAGGGCATGCACGGCCTGCCCATTGAAGCATTGAGCATCGGCCTGATCCTCCTGTTCAACGCGGGGCTAGGGGTCTATCAGGAGTCCCGTTCAGAGAGAGCGCTGGCCCGTTTGAAAGAGCTGGCTGCCCCCAAAAGCTGGGTGCTGCGCGAGGGGGAGTGGCTGCACTTACCCAGCCGGGAGATCGTGCCGGGGGACTGGGTGCGCCTGGAGGCCGGGGACCGAGTTCCCGCTGACGGGGTGCTGCGCGAAGCCCAGGGGGTGCTGCTGGACGAGTCGGTACTCACCGGCGAGTCGCTGCTGCAAGAGAAAGAATCGGCTCAGGAAGCCTTTAGTGGCACCCTGCTGGTGCGGGGAAGGGCCTTTCTGGAGGTCAGCCGTACGGGCGCGCACAGCAGCATGGGCAAACTGGCCCTGATGCTGGGTGAGATCGAGGCCAGCAAGACCCCCCTCGAGCAGCGGCTCGAGCGCTTCGGCCAACAGGTCGCCCGCTGGGTGCTGGCCCTGGCTGCCCTCATCGCGGTGGCCGGCGTGCTGGCGGAAGGCCTGGAACGACTCGATGAGGTGATGGTGTTCGCCGTAGCGCTGGCGGTGGCTGCGGTTCCGGAGGGGCTCCCGGCGGTGCTCACCCTTACCCTGGCCCTCGGCGTCGAGCGCATGGCCAAGCGCAAGGCCGTGGTGCGGCGTCTGGCCGCCGTCGAGGCGCTGGGCTCGGTCACGGTGATCGCCACCGACAAGACCGGGACCCTGACCGAGAACCAAATGGAGGTGCATCACCTCGACTCGCCCGACCCCGCCCGGGCCCTCAAGGCCCTGGCCATCGCCAACGACGCCGACGAGGCCACGGGGGCGGGAGACCCGCTGGAACTGGGGCTCATGCGCTTCGTCCGGGCCCAGGGAGTGGACGCAGCGGCCCTCCGGGGGCTCCCACGCCGCTCGAGCCGCTCCTTCGACAGCGCCTGGAGGTACATGCGGGTCACGGTGGAGGAAGGGGAGAAGCCCGTGAGCTACCTTAAGGGGGCCCCCGAGGTCTTGCTCAGCCGAAGCCGGCTGAGCCCCGAAGAACAGCGCTTGTGGAGCGAGAAAGCCATTGCCTATGCAGGCGAGGGATACCGGGTATTGGGCATAGCCGCTGGATCGGGGGAAGTCGAGGAAGGCCTGGAATTTCTGGGTGTGGTGCTGTTTTGGGACCCCCCTCGGCCCGAAGTCTCCAAAGCAATCGCCAGGGCCCAACAGGCCGGGATCCGGGTGCTGATGGTTACGGGAGATCACCCCGCTACCGCACTTGCCATCGCCCGGCAGGTTGGTATTCACAGCGAGGGCGTGCTGAGCGGGGAGGACCTGGAGGACTACACTGCCGAAGCCCTGCAGCAAGCCCTGCGACAGGTTAGCGTGTTCGCTCGCGTGCGCCCCGAACACAAGCTGCGCCTGGTGCAAGCCCTACAAGCCCAGGGGGAGATCGTGGCCATGACCGGCGACGGGGTCAACGACGCCCCGGCCCTCAAGCGCTCGGACGTGGGAGTAGCGATGGGCCAGCGCGGCTCGGACGTGAGCCGCGAGGTGGCCGACCTGGTCCTCTTAGACGACAACTTCGCCACCATCGTGGCGGCCATCGAGGAAGGGCGCAGCATCTACGAGAACATCCAGAAGTTTTTGCGCTTCTTGTTCTCCACCAACCTCTCGGAGGTGCTGCTGGTCGCGCTGGGTGCCTTCATCGCCTTCTTCCTAAAGCTGCGCGAGGTCGATGGCTCACTTTTGCTTCCGCTTACGGCGGTGCAAATCCTATGGATCAACCTCATGACCGACGGTCTGCCCGCACTCGCGCTGGCGCTGGACAAAAACCCCGCGGTGATGCAGCGCCCTCCCAAACCACCCAACGCTCCCCTGCTGGACCTGGCCTCACTGCGCTTCGTGCTGATCTCGGGCCTGGTCAAAGCGCTGCTGGGCCTAGGCTTGCTGGGACTGGTACCGCGGATAGGGAACTCGCTCGAGGCCGCCCGCAGTGTGGCGTTCAACTTCATGGCGATCGGGCAGCTCTTCTTCACCTATCCCTCGAGGCGCACTGAGGTCTCCCCGCCCCCAAACCCAGCGCTGCACTTGGTGGTATTGCTGGGGATCGGGGTTCAGGTGCTGGTGGGAGCCTGGCCCACAGCCATCCGGGCTTTCGGGAGCGTTATGCTTCCGCTGCCCTTGTGGGGACTGGTCCTGGCCGCCGCGCTTTTGGCCTGGGCCTTGGCTGAACTCATTGGCCGGTGGTTCTGGCAGGCTAGGCGAAACGGTTGTGAAAGCCAAAGAAGCCTTGGTTAGGCCGATGGTTGTGTCGAGCATCGGCTTTTGGCTTTCGTCATGACATAATCCTGACAAGCACTACCGAATGTAGGGCTGTAACCGAGGAGGAAGCATGAAACGGAGTTTCGCGCTGTGGCTGTCGTTGGGGATCGCTAGCTTAGCCGTGGCTCAGCCCAAAGCCGAGGACCTGATCAAGGAGCAGTGCGCCAAGACCGAAGTGGTGGCTGAGCTGTGGCACGGCTTCACCGGGGGCGCGCCCAAGGCTGCGCTGGAGAATTTGGTTGTGGAGTTCAACCGGAGCAAGGGGGGCGCGGCCTGTGTCAGGCCTGTAGCTCAGGGCAACTACCGCGACCTTTCCACCAAGCTTAAAGCGGCCTTCGCCGCAGGCAAGGTCCCGGCCATGGCCCAAGCCTTCGAGAACAACATCGCGCTGTACCTCGAGGCCGACGCCGTATTGCCGGTCTCGAGCCTGGGCCTCGACCTCAAGGGCCTCAACCCCCTCTTCGTCAATGCCACCAAGATCAAGGGGCAAATCTACGGCGTGCCCTTCAACAAGAGCGTCCAGATCATGTACTACAACAACGACCTCTTGAAGAAGTACGGCGCCAAGGTGCCCAGTTCCATCGACGAGTTCGTGGCGACAGCCAAGCGCCTGTCGGAGGGCGAGAAGACCCCGGTCTACTTCTTCGTGCCCGACGCTTCGACCTACGCCTACTGGTTCTTCACCCGCGGCGGCAACTACCTGCAAAACGACAAGCTGGTGCTCAACTCCAAGGTGGGGGTAGAGACGCTGGAATTCCTGGTGAAGGCCGTGAAGGACGGCTGGGCTAAGCCCATCACCCAAGGTTTCATCAACCAGAACTTCGGCTCGGGAACCTTCGGCTTCTCCACCGACACCTCCGCGGGCTATAGCTTCTACAAGAGCGCGGCCAAGTTCGACCTGGGCACCGCGACCCTGCCGGGCAAGACCAGCAAGCAGCCCGGCTATGCCTTGGTGCAAGGCACCAACCTCATCGTCTTCAAGCAGGCCGACGCCAAGGAGCGCGCGTTGGCGACCGAGTTCCTCAAGTTTGTGATCAGTCCGAAGGCCCAGGCGGTGTTTGGCGTGGCCACCGGCTACGTGCCAGTGCACCTGGGTGCGGGGGCCGACGCCATCGTGACCCGCTACGTCAAAGAGAACCCCTGGTTCGGCACCATCCTCACCCAAAGTCGCTTTGCCCGCTTCGAGCCGGCCATCGCCGAGTGGGAGCAGATCCGCTTCGACATCCTGGGTCAGGCCATCAAGGAGGCGGTGTTGGGCCAGGCCACGCCCAAAGCTGCCCTGGACAAAGCCCAGAAACAGGTGGAGGATCTGCTTTCAGGACGGACGCGCTAGGTCATCAAGCCGATCATCGGCTAAGTGAATTGGGACCCCACTCCGCTCGAGCCGGGCCTCGAGCGGAGTAATCTATTGCAGGCGCGCTGCTTGGACGCAGTTCAGGAGCAGCCGGAGTGGAAAAGTTGGGGTATAGTGTGAGCGCTGCTGCGAAGCAGAACCCCACACAGGGAGGAACTATGCGCGTAGGAATCAACGGTTTTGGGCGTATCGGTCGCCAGGTGTTCCGCATTCTCGAAGAACGCGGGGTGGAAGTGGTCGCCCTCAACGACCTCACCGACAACTCCATCCTGGCCCACTTGCTCAAGTACGACTCCAACTACGGCAAATTCCCCGGAAGCATCAGCTACGACGAGAACAACATTATCGTCAACGGCAAGACCATCCGGGTTTACGAGGAAAAAGACCCGGCTGCCCTGCCCTGGGGCGACATCGGCGTAGACATCGTCATCGAGTCCACCGGGCGCTTCACCAAGCTCGAGGCCGCCGAGGCTCACCTCAAGGCCGGGGCCAAGAAGGTCATCATCAGCGCACCGGGCAAGGGCGAGATGCTCACGGTGGTGATGGGGGTCAACGAGCACATGTACGACCCCGCCAAGCACCACGTCATCTCCAACGCCAGCTGCACCACCAACGGCCTGGCTCCCGTCGCTAAGGTGCTCAACGACCGCTTCGGCATCGAGCGAGGCCTCCTGACCACCGTGCACGCCTACACCGCCAGCCAGAGCCTGGTGGACGCGGCCAAGGATGACCCCCGCGACGCCCGCGCCGCCGCCCTCAATATCGTGCCCAGTGAGACCGGGGCAGCCAAGGCCGTGGGACTGGTAATCCCCGAGCTCAAGGGCAAGTTCGGCGGGATGGCCTTCCGCGTACCCACCAGCACGGTGAGCGTGGTGGACTTCACCGCCGTCTTAAAGCGTGAGGCCAGCAAGGAGGAGATCAACGCTGCGATGAAGGAGTACGCCGAGGGACCCATGAAGGGTATCCTGGCCTATACCGAGGAACCGTTGGTGTCCTCCGACCTCAAAGGCGACCCGCACTCCTCGATCTTCAGCGCCCTTGACACGCTGGTGGTGGGCAATCTGGCCAAGGTGGTGAGCTGGTACGACAACGAGTGGGGCTATTCCTGCCGCGTGGCCGACCTGACGCAGTACATCGGCAGCAAGCTGTAGCGACGCAAGGGGCAAAGCGCGAGTGGCTGTCGACCATCAGCCATCGACTATCGGCATATTCCATGAGGTGAATCATGCATACCCTCAAGGACTTCGATGCGTCCGGCAAGCGGGTATTGGTGCGGGTAGACTTCAACGTGCCCCTCAAGGAGGGCAAGGTAGGGGACGCAACCCGCATATCGGCGGCCATCCCAACGCTCAAGCACCTGCTCGAGCAGGGCGCCACATTGGTGCTCTTCAGCCACCTGGGCCGCCCCAAGGGGGGTTTCGAGGAGGCCAGCAGTTTGGCACCGGTGGCCCCGGTGCTCGAGCAGCACCTGGGTCGCCCGGTGACTTTCATCGGTGGCAGCCCCGAGCTGACCCCGGCCTCGGAGGCTACGCTCGAGCGGGTCAAGGCACTGCCCGCGGGCGCGGTGGCCCTGCTGGACAACGTGCGCTTTGAAGCGGGAGAGGAAAAGAACGACGAAGCTCTAGCGCGCAAGTACGCCCGGCTGGGCGACGCCTTCGTGCTCGATGCCTTCGGCTCGGCGCACCGCGCGCACGCCTCGGTGACGGGGGTGGCCAGGTTCCTTCCCAGCTACGCCGGGTTTCTGATGGAGAAGGAGGTCTCGAGCATCAAGCGCGTCATCGACAACCCCGAAAAGCCCTACTGGGTGGTGCTGGGCGGGGCCAAGGTCTCCGACAAGATCGGGGTGATCGAGAACCTGCTGCCGCGCGTGAGCGGTATGGTGATCGGCGGGGCCATGGCCTTCACCTTCATCAAGGCTCGAGGGGGTAAGGTGGGGTCTAGCCTGGTCGAGGACGACAAGCTCGAGCTCGCCCGCGATCTGCTCGAGCGGGCGCAGGGGCTGGGAGTCAAGCTGCTGCTGCCCAGCGACGTGGTGGCCGCGCAGAAGATCGAGGCAGGGGCCCAGACGCAGGTCGTCCCGGCGGACCAGATCCCTGAAGGCTGGATGGGCCTGGACATCGGCCCCGAGAGCGCCAAGACCTTCGCGGCGGCGCTGCAGGAGGCCAAGACCGTGCTGTGGAACGGCCCCATGGGGGTCTTCGAGGTGGACGACTTCGCCAGGGGCACCTTGGCCGTGGGGCAGGCCATCGCCGAGCTGAAGGGAGCCTTCACGGTGATCGGCGGAGGGGACTCGGTGGCAGCGGCCAATAAGCTGGGCGTGGCCGACAAATTCAGCCATGTCTCGACGGGAGGCGGGGCCAGCTTGGAGCTGCTCGAGCTCGGCACCCTGCCCGGCATCGAGGCGTTGTCGTAGGATTCTCTATGCGTAAAACCCTGGTTGCGGGCAACTGGAAGATGTATAAGACCCCCTCCGAAGCCAGAGCCTGGTTCAAGGAACTGCTGGAGCGCTACCCCACCACCCCTGCCGAGGCCGCCCTGATGGTCTCCTTCCCCTCCCTGCCCGCTGCCCAGGAGACGCTCTGGGGTACGGTGGTAGCCTACGGCGCCCAGGATGTCTCGGCTCACGTGGAGGGGGCCTATACCGGGGAGGTCTCGGTGCGGATGCTGGCCGACGTAGGCTGCAAATACACCGTCATCGGACACTCCGAGCGTCGCAGCTATCACCGCGAGGGCGACGCGCTGGTGGCCGAGAAAGCCCGGCGGCTCCTGGAGCACGGCATCATCCCCATCGTCTGCGTGGGGGAGCCGCTGGAGGTGCGCGAGGCCGGCGGAGCGGTGGAGTACACCCTCCGCCAGCTCGAGGGGAGCCTCGAGGGGGTAGAGATCGAGGATCACGACCAACTGGTGATCGCTTACGAGCCGGTCTGGGCCATCGGCACCGGCAGAACCGCCACCCCGGAGGACGCCGAGGCCATGCACCGCGAAATCCGCGCCTGGTTCGCTCGCCGCTTCGACCTGGCCTTCGCAGACGGGGTGCGCATCCTCTACGGCGGCTCGGTCAAGCCCGACAACGCGGCGGCCCTGTTCGCCCAGCCCAACATCGACGGGGGGCTGGTGGGCGGGGCCAGCCTGCAGCTCGAGAGCTTCATCGCGCTGCTGCAAGCCGCCCCCGGAGGGAAAGCGTGAAGGTGGAGAGCTTCGAACACTACCAGCGTGAGTCGCGCAGGACCTGGAACCTGGTCCACACCGACCACCCCATCGTCTACCCCACCCTTGGCCTGGCCAACGAGGCGGGCGAGGTAGCCGGCAAGGTCAAGAAGCTCTTTCGCGATAAGGGTGGACAGATCGGCGAGGCCGACCGCGAAGCGCTGAAGCAGGAGCTGGGGGATGTGCTGTGGTACTTGGCTCAAATCGCCACCGAGCTGGGTTTGAGCCTGCAGGAGATCGCCGAGGCCAACCTCGAAAAGCTCAAAAGCCGCCTCGAGCGCGGCCAGATCAAAGGCGAGGGCGACAACCGCTGAAAGACGCGCTATCTTGACCTATGCCCGCTGAGCTCCATCCCCGCACCAAGATCACCACCGAGAGCATCTTCTCCCGGATGAGCCGCCTGGCCCTCCAGCACGGCGCGATCAACCTGGGCCAGGGCTTCCCCTCCAACCCGCCGCCCGCCTTCTTGCTCGAGGCCGCCCGCAAGGCGGTGGGAAAGGTAGATCAGTACACCCCGCCCTTCGGCCTGCCCAGTCTGCGCGAGGCCCTGGCCGAGGATTTGGGGGTCTCGCCCGAGGACATCGTGATCACCGCCGGGGCCACCGAGGCGCTGTCCTCGCTGGCCGACTCCCTCTACGGCGAGGGTGACGAGGTGGTGATGCTCGAGCCCTACTTCGACGCCTACCTGCCCCAAACGCTGATGGTGGGTGCCAGGCCCGTGCTGGTGCCCATGCGCCTGACGGACGGCTGGGAACTCGATCTGGAGGCACTCGAGCGCGCCATCACCCCGCGCACCCGGGCCCTGCTGATCAACAGCCCCTACAACCCCACCGGCTCGATCTTCTCGCGGGAAGAGCTCGAGGCCATCGTAGCCCTGGCCCGCAAACACGAGCTTTGGATCATCAGCGACGAAGTATATGACGAGCTGTACTTCGGAGCACCGCCCACCCCCCTGCGCACGCTGGCTCCTGAGCGGGTGTTCACGGTGGGTTCGGCAGGAAAGCGGCTCGAGGCCACCGGTTGGCGCATCGGATGGATCGTCACCCCGCCCGGCCTGGCTCCCGCCGTCACCGGAATGCGCCAGTGGTCAAGTTTCTGCTCGGCGGCCCCCCTACAAGCCGCCGTTGCCCAGGCCCTGCCCGTCGCTCGAGCCGAGGGCTTTTACCAGCAACTTCGGGAGAGTTACCGCCAGCGCAAGGACCTGCTCGCGCAGGGGCTGCAGGCCATGGGCCTGGAGGTCTTCGAGCCGGCGGGCACCTATTTCCTGACCGCCCGCATGCCGGGTTTGAGCGCTGAGAGCCTGGTGCAGCAAGCCAAGGTCGCCCTCATCCCCGGCAGCGCTTTCTACGCCTCTAGTCCACCCCCCGAGGGGCTCGTCCGCTTTGCCTTCTGCAAGGCCCCCGAGGAGATCGCGCGGGCGTTGGAGCAGCTCGAGCGCTTCCTGAAGATCCAGGGCTGAGCGCGGGGAGGCTTTATGTGCTTTATTTCACGATAAGTCTGGCTTGTGATTTTTTTATTTGAATAACCGGGTCGAACCCCTAACGGGCGTTAGGGTAAACTGATCGGCGTGGATACAGTTCGCTACCTTGACGATGACGGAAAACCCTTGCGGGACATACCCCTGAGCGAGGAAGAGCTGCTGTCGGGCTACCGCGCCCTGAGGCGAGCGCGGCACTTCGACGAACGTGCGCTGGTACTGCAGCGGCAAGGACGGCTGGGGGTGTATCCGCCTTTTCGCGGCCAGGAAGCGGCACAGGTGGGGGTGGCGCTGTGCTTAGAGCCCTCGCGCGACTGGCTGCTGCCGAGCTATCGTGAGACGGCGGCAGCCATCACCTTTGGAATGCCTCTGAGCAAACTCATCCTGAGCTGGCGGGCCGATCCCGCCGGTTGGGGGGCACCGCCCGAAGTGAACATGGTGCAGTTCTATATCCCCATCGCCACCCAAGTACCCCAAGCCGCCGGAGTGGCCCACGCCCTGCGGCTACAGGGGAAGGATGCGGTGGCGGCAGTATTCATCGGGGATGGCGGGACCTCGGAGGGCGATTTCCATGAAGGGCTCAACTTCGCCTCGGTCTTCGATGCGCCGCTGCTGGTGGTGGTGCAGAACAACGGCTGGGCCATCAGCGTGCCGACCCAAAAGCAGATGAAGGTCCAGCGCATCGCCCTGAAGGCCCAAGGCTACGGCATCCCCGGCGTAACGGTGGACGGCAACGACCTGGTGGCGGTCTGGACGGTGGCCCGCAAGGCCGCGGCCCGGGCCCGCGCCGGGGAAGGTCCCACCCTCATCGAGGCTCTGACCTACCGGGTAGCCCCTCACACCTCCTCCGACGATCCGGGGCGCTACCGCACCGAAGACGAGGCCGAGGCCTGGAAGAAGCGCGATCCCATCGATCGGATGCGGGGTTGTCTGCTGCACCTGGGCCTGTGGGACGAGGAGAAGGAGCGGGCCTTGAGCGAGGAACTCGAGGCCGAGTTCCTCACAGCGGTGGAAGAGGCCGACCAAGCTTCCGAGCCTAGGCCCTGGGAGATCGTCGAACAGGTCTACGCCGAGATGCAACCCGACCAGCAGGCGGCGTGGCAGTATCTGCACGGAGGTGAAGCATGATCGTCGAGCGCGGCACCCGCGTGATCAACCTGGTCCAGGCGGTAAACGAGGCACTGGACTTAGCCCTAGAGCGCGACCCGCGGGTGGTGCTCTTCGGCGAGGACGTGGGCAAGATGGGCGGGGTGTTCCGGGCCTCCGACGGCCTGCAGCCCAAGTACGGCGAGAAGCGCGTCTTCGACACCCCGCTGGCCGAGAGCGGAATCGTGGGCTTCGCCATCGGCATGGCCATGGCTGGCCTGCGCCCGGTGGCCGAGATTCAGTTCGCGGGCTTCCTCTACCCCGCCCTCGATCAGATCCTCTCGCACCTCGGGCGCATGCGCCACCGCACCCGGGGCCGCTTCACCATCCCGCTGGTGATCCGCGCACCCTATGGCGGCGGGGTCAAGACCCCCGAGCAGCACGCCGACAGCCCCGAGGCCATCCTCTGCCACGTCCCCGGCGTCAAGGTGATCATCCCCAGCAGCCCCGAGCGGGCCAAGGGCTTGCTGCTGGCGGCCATCGAGGACCCCGACCCGGTGTTCTTCCTCGAGGCCATCAAGCTCTACCGCGGCGTGAAGGCCGAGGTGCCCGAGGGCTACTACACCTTGCCCATCGGCAAGGCCCGCGTGGTGCGCGAGGGGAATGCCGCGACGCTGATCGCCTACGGCGGCATGGTCGAGGTGTGCCAGAAAGCCGCCGAGGTGGCCGCGCATGAGGGGGTGGAACTCGAGGTCATCGACGCGGAAACCCTGGTCCCGCTCGATACCCCGACGCTGGTGGAGTCGGTGGCCAAGACGGGCCGCGCCGTGGTGGTCTACGAGGCCATGCGCACCGGCGGCTTCGGCGCGGAGATCGCGGCCCGCCTGGCCGAGGAGGCCTTGGACTACCTCGAGGCCCCCGTCGTCCGCGTGGCCGGCTGGGACGCGCCCTACCCCCCCTTCAGCGCGGTGGAGAACTTCTACCGACCCGATGCTAAGAGGGTGCTCGAGGCGGTGCGAAGGGTGCTGATGTACTGAAAGAGGTCGATAGCCAGCAGTGGCAAGGGTCTAGTAGGGGAGGGCTCCGTGCTCGCCCCTACGCCGATTGCGTTTGGCGTCTTGCTTTTGACGACTCCTCAAAGCACGCTAAACTCTTGAAGGTATGCAACGCGTCTTCATCGAGGAAATCAGCAAGCGCGAAGGACAGGAGGCCCTGATCCGCGGCTGGGTCACGGGCCGCCGTAGCAAGGGCAAGATCCACTTCCTCACCCTGCGCGACGGGACCGGCTTCATCCAGGCTACCGTGTTCAAGGGCGAACTCCCCGACGAGCAGTTCGAGCAAGCCGACCACCTGCCCCAGGAGGCCGCCGTCGAGGTGGGGGGGCTGGTGCGCTCCGACCCTCGCGCTCCGGGCGGCTTCGAGCTTTCGGTCAGGAGCCTGAAGGTCATCAGCCTGCCCAGCAAGGAATACCCCATTACTCCCAAAGAGCACGGCGTGGACTTTTTGATGGATCACCGCCACCTGCACCTGCGCCACCGCAGGGCCTGGGCAGTACTGCGGGTGCGCGACGAGCTCGAGCGGGCCATCCACGACTTCTTCCACGCACGGGGCTTCATTCGCCTCGACGCCCCCATCCTCACGCCCAACGCCGTCGAAGGCACCACCGACCTCTTCGAAGTGGACCTCTTCGACGGGGAAAAGGCCTATCTCTCGCAATCGGGCCAGCTCTACGCCGAGGCCGGGGCCATGGCCTTCGGCAAGGTCTACACCTTCGGCCCCACCTTCCGCGCCGAGCGCAGCAAGACCCGCCGCCACCTGCTGGAGTTCTGGATGATCGAGCCCGAAGTAGCCTTCATGACCCACGAGGAGAACATGCAGCTGCAGGAGGAGCTGGTGGCCTATTTGGTGGGGCGGGTGCTGGAGGAGAAGAAGCTCGAGCTACAAATGCTCGAGCGCGATACCACCGCGCTACAGGCCACCGCGCAGGGCAACTACCCCCGCATCCACTACACCCAGGCGGTGGAGATGGTGAACCAAATTGCAAGGGAGCAGCCTGAGCAGGGGCTCACCCCCATGCAGTGGGGCGACGACTTCGGCGCCCCCCACGAGGCCGCCCTCACCAGCCGCTTCGACCGGCCCATCTTCGTCGAAAAGTACCCCGCTGCCGTGAAGGCCTTCTACATGCAGCCCGACGACGAAGACCCCCGGCTGGTCAAAAACGCCGACATGCTGGCGCCCGAGGGCGTGGGCGAGATCATCGGCGGCAGCCAGCGCATCCACGACCCCGAGCTGTTGCGGCAGAAGATCCGCGAGCACGGCCTGCCCGAAGAGGTCTTCGACTGGTATATGGACCTGCGACTCTTCGGCACGGTGCCTCACTCAGGCTTCGGAATCGGGCTCGAGCGCACCGTACGCTGGATTTGCGGCATCGAGCACATCCGCGAGGCGATTCCCTTCCCCCGAATGTACACCCGTATGCGGCCATGACCTTAAGGGTTACCCCCACCAGCGCCCACTCAGCACCAGCAGCGCACGGATGGCCAGAGGAGCGAGGGGCAGCGATAGCTGTGCGAAGTCGGGCTCTCCCCAGGTCAGCGCAAGCACGTATGCGAAGCCGAAGATGGCACCGAAGGGCAACCAGCCTACCTGGGGCCAAAGGCGTTCGTGGGTGAGCTTGTGCAGGGCTCCAATCGCCAGGGCCAATACCAGACCAATCAGGGCCGGGCCGGGCAGCAGGTAGAGCACGTAGCCGAAGGCCGGAGCCAGGCCGCCCCCGCCACGAAAGCCGAAGAACACCGGCCAGATGTGGCCCGTAGTCAAGGCCGCCCCCATCCAAGGCCGCACCTCTGGGCTTGCCGCTTGCGCCAGCAGGGCGGCCAACATCCCTCGGCCAATGTCGGCCAAACCCACCCCGATTCCCCACATCGGCCCAAATTGGCGAAAAACTCCAGAAGCTCCGGCGATGTCCCACTGGCGAATGTCGAGGTGCTTGAGCCGACCGACCACGATAGCCAGATTCAGCGAGCCGATGAGGTAAGCCAGCACCAGCAAAAGCCCATCCATCTAGCTTAGACTACAAGCAAGCTAGCCTTGCCCATAGCCAGAAGCCCCAACCCTCGTTCAATCACCCTGAAGCCGCCTATCTCTGGCGCCGGGGGCCGGAGGGCTGGGGTTCGCGCTCGTAGGGCAGGGGCACGTACTGCACGCTGGGCTTGCCCCCTCTGGGCTGGGGATACATCTCCATGAGGGCATAGACCTCCAAGGGCATCTCGGTGGAGACTTTGAGCCCCAGCGAACGGGCTTCCTCCACGCTGATGGGGTAGTCGTGGGTCCAGGTGCCTTGGGAGAGAATCTGGGCCACCTCCTCGGCCCGGGTTTCCTCGAGGTGCTTTTGCAGCAAGCCCTTGACCGTGGCCTTGACCTGAAGCAGGGCTTTGCGAGCCACGTCGGCCAGGATCAGGGTTTGGTCGTCGATCTCGCTAATGGGTTTGTGCTCGAGTACCTTCAGCACCGAAGCCGCAGGGTACTGGCCCAATTGAGGATCCACCGGCCCCAACACCGCGTTATCGTCCATGACGATCTCGTCGGCGGCTAGGGCGATGAGCGTGCCGCCGGACATGGCGTAGTGGGGCACGAAGACCGTGACCTTGGCGGGGTGCTTCAAGAGGGCCTCGGCGATCTGCTCGGCAGCCAGCACCAACCCGCCGGGGGTGTGCAGCACCAGGTCGATGGGCAGCTGGGGGTCGGTGAGGCGGATGGCCCGCAAGACCTGCTCGGAGTCGTCGATGTCGATGTAGCGGGCGAAGGGGATGCCTAAGAAGGAAAAACCCTCCTGGCGGTGGATCAGGGTGATAACCCGGCTCTTACGCTTGCGCTCGAGTTCGGTGATCTTGCGCGCGCGACCGAGCAGGAGCATTTGCTGGTTGAAGTAGGGGGTCAGGGTGGAGAGGATGAAGAATAGCCAGAACAACTGGAAAAAGATGTCCATCGCGCCTCCTCGGTAGAAAAGCAAGCTACCCAGGCCCCTCACCCGCTCCGCCTCGAAGCGATCAGGGGCGTGCGCCCAGCAGGATGGAAGCCAGTACCAGCATAACCACTACCTGGTACCTGGGCTGCTAGTAAAACCGCTTCCTCAACGCGAACGCGCATCCTTGCCCCCTCCCCACTGCTGGGTGGCCAGGGCGCGGGCTGCCACCAAAGCCAGCAAGCCACTGCTCCAAAGCAGTACTTCCGTGCCCTGAATGTCGCCGCCGAACAGGCCCAGCAGCATCTCCCGCAGCACAAAGGCCACCCCCACCTCCAAGAGCACCTCCAGCCGGATGCGCTCGTACTCGAAGTACTCCACGAAAGCCCGTACCAGCTCCAGCATCACCACCAGCGAGAGCACGTTGGTGACCAAGTCTTTCAAACCCAGGCGCACGCTGGGCTCGGAGAGGGTCAGGCCCAGCTCGAGCAGCGTTCGCCCAACCCCGATCAAAAGCCCCAGCAGCAAGGCCAGGATCGCCAAGTTGAAGATGAGCTGTATGGTGAAGCGAAACCCCCGGAGGACGCTCTGCTGGAGACCCTTTTGCATGATCCCCTCACTTTGGCTTCAGCCCTCGATGGCGATGGAGCGCCGGGCTGGGCCAGGGCTGGGAGCACGGGGGATTTCCACCTCCAGCACTCCCCGCCTCAAGCGGGCCTGGATCCCCTCGAGTCGGGCGTCGGCGGGCAGGGGAATGGAGCGGTAAATGCGGCCATAGTAGATCTCGGATAGGTGGCGCTTACGCTGCTCCTCCTTGCGCTCGGCCTCAATGATGAGGAAAGGCCCCTCGAGATACACCTGGACATCCTTCTTGTCCAGGCCCGGCAATTCGGTGCGCAGCAGGTAACGCCCCTCTTCTTCTACCAGCTCGCTGCTGGGCTCGAAGTCCGCTCCTTCAAAGGCTTTCTCCAAAGCCTCGTCCAGGGCCTTGCGAAATTTGCTACGCCGCGTAAAAGGCCAGATGCGCTCTAGCATAGCTTTTTCACCTCCACAACTCAGTTCTTCTGTAGATGGGGAGCCAGTCGGGCCAGGAGGGCCGCTTTGGGCACGGCTCCGACAATGCGCTCGGCGGGCTGGCCGTTTTTGAAGAGGATCAGGGTGGGGATGCTGTGTACCTGATAAGCGCTGGCTGGGAGGGGATGCTGGTCCACGTTCAGCTTCACCACCTTGAGCCGCCCGGCCTGCTCGCGGGCAATTTCCTCGAGTACCGGGGCCATCATACGGCAGGGGCCACACCACTGGGCCCAGAAGTCCACCAACACCGGCACGCCGGCCTGGAGTTCGGGCGTGAGGCCGCCCTCGCCGGCCTCCACCAGCCAGGGCAGGGGCTTCTTGCAGGCCCCGCAAACCGGCACCCGGCCGGCGGGTGGGGTGCCCAGGCGGTTCTTAGCCCCGCAGGAAGGGCAGGTCACCACGGTGTTCACCAAACCACCTCAAGAGAGCCGCGCCGAGCGAGGGCTCGGGGCCAGCAGAGAAGCGCCCATCAGCCGGAGAATCAACAGGGTCAGATCGGTCATCGTCTACTCATCTCCTTCCCCGGAGGAGCCCCCAGGCACAAGCGTGCGACGCCGAGATCCCTCACCATAGGCGACTCCTCCCGGCTTCAGCAGTAGCACATTGAGTAAAGCTTTGTCAAGATATCTGATTGTACTTATTGGCGATCAACTTAGGGTAGCACGCGCAAAGCCGCGGAAGCTCGAGGCGGCCAAGCCTGATATACTGACTAACAATCGTTAGTTAGTACCTTAGGGAGGATCGATGCAACTCAGCAGTTACGCCGCAGGAAGCTGGTTTAAGGCCAGCGACGGTGGAATTCTGGTCACAGACGCGGTCTACGGAGAGCCCGTCGCTACGGTCAGCAGCACGGGGCTGGACTTCGGGGCGATGGTGCGCTATGCCCGCGAGGTGGGTGGGCCTAACCTGCGCCGCTATACCTTTCACGAGCGGGCCGCCATGTTGCGGGCGCTGGCGCAGTACCTCATGGAGCGCAAGGAGAGCTTTTACGAGCTTTCCTTCAAGACCGGTGCCACCCGACGCGACGGCTGGGTGGACATCGAGGGTGGGATCGGGACCTTCTTCTCCTACTCCAGCCTGGCCCGGCGCGAATTGCCCAACGAGAAGTTCCTGGTCGAGGACGACGTGCAGCAGATCTCCAAGGCCGGGACCTTCCTGGGGCGACACATCCTGGTGCCCCGCGAGGGCGTGGCAGTGCACATCAACGCCTTCAACTTTCCCGTGTGGGGGATGCTCGAGAAGCTGGCCCCCGGCCTCATCGCCGGGGTTCCGGCCATCGTCAAGCCCGCCACCCAGACCGCCTACCTCACCGAAGCCGTTTTCCGGGCCATGATCGAGTCGGGGATTTTACCCGAGGGGGCCATCCAGCTCATCTGCGGCAGCACCGGCGATCTGCTGAACCACCTCAGCGAGCAGGACCTGGTGACCTTCACCGGCTCAGCCTCCACCGGACGCAAGCTCAAGACCCACCCCAACCTGGTAGCCCACTCGGTGCCCTTCAACCTCGAGGCCGACAGCCTCAACTGCTCGATCCTGGGGGCTACGGTGGAGCCCGGCGACCCCGAGTTCGACCTCTTCGTGCGCGAGGTGACCAACGAGATGGTCGTCAAGGCCGGGCAGAAGTGCACGGCCATCCGGCGGGTAATCGTGCCCGCCGAAAAGGTGGAGGCGGTGATCGAGGCCCTCAAAGAGCGCCTGAGCAGGATTACCATCGGCGACCCCAGCCGCGAGGATGTGCGGATGGGCCCGCTGGTGAGCACCGCCCAGCGCGAGGAGGTCAAAGAGCGCGTGGGCGAGCTCTCCCGCAGCTGCGAGGTGGTGCTCGAAGCCCCCCTCGAGCTCCTGGGCGGCGACCCCGAGAAGGGCGGCTTCCTCAGCCCGCGGCTGTTGTACTGCGACCAGCCACTAAAGGCCCGCGAGCCCCACGAGGTCGAGGCCTTCGGCCCAGTAGCCACGCTGCTCCCCTACCGCAACCTCGACGAGGCCATCCAGCTCGCCAAGATGGGCCGGGGCAGCCTCGCCGGCTCCATCGTCACCCACGACCGCGACGAGGCCCGCACGCTCTTCTTCGGCTGCGCCAGCTCGCACGGGCGCCTCCTGATCCTCAACCGCGAGAACGCCAAGGAGAACACCGGCCACGGCTCCCCCCTGCCCCAGCTCATCCACGGCGGGCCGGGGCGGGCCGGGGCGGGCGAGGAGATGGGCGGGGTGCGGGGCATCAAGCACTTCATGCAGCGCAGCGCCATCCAGGCCGACCCCACCACCCTGAGCTTCATCTCCCGCGAGTACGTGCGCGGGGCCGAGACCAAAAGCGACGGCGTGCACCCCTTCCGCAAGTACTTCGAGGACCTCCAGATCGGCGAGAGCTTCCTCACCCACCGCCGCACCGTCACCGAGGCCGATATCGTCAACTTCGCCAACGTCAGCGGCGACTACTTCTACGCCCACGTGGACGAGCTCGGGGCCAAGGATTCCATCTTCGGCAAGCGCGTAGCCCACGGCTATTTCCTGATCTCGGCGGCTGCTGGGCTCTTCGTGAGCCCGGCCCCGGGGCCGGTGCTGGCGAACTACGGGCTCGAGAAGCTGCGCTTCATCGAGCCGGTGGGCATCGGCGACACCATCCAGGCCCGTCTGACGGTAAAGAGCAAGACCAAGAAGGACCCCAAGCCCGGCGAGCGCCCGACGGGGGTGGTGACCTGGGCGGTGGAGATCACCAACCAAGAGGGCAAGACCGTGGCACTGTACGACATCCTGACGCTGGTGGAGCGTAGGGGGGAATCCTCAGCGCGAGCCTAGGGCGTGTCACAAAACTAGCCCGATTGCCTCCCCTCCCGGAGCGGGTTCTGCCCGGTAGCCCCTCTCGGTTTGGATCAATCTCCCCAACGGGTAACCCGGCTCGTGGGTGAAGCACAATAGGTAATCGCCCTCGAGCCAGCGCACATACATCTTCTTGCGGGTCTCCAGCGTGGTCATGGGGTACAGGTCGAAGGCCATGATGTAGGGCAGCGGGGTCTGCATGAGGGTGGGGACCAGGTCAGCGGTGAAGGCCAGCCGCTGGCCCTCGGACTCGAGTTCGACCGCCTGCATGCCCAGGGTGTGGCCGGGGACCGGGATCAGACGCAGGCCCCCCAACAGCTCGGCCTCCCCTTCCACGACCTCGAAGAGGTCCGCCTCGAGCACGGGCTCGATGTTCTCGGGTAGGTAGCTGGCGCGGCTGCGCTCATGAGGATGGGTGGCGTCCTCTAGCTCCTGTTTCTGCACAACGTAGCGGGCTTTAGGAAAGGTAGGGAGCAATCTTCCCCCCTCCAGGCGGGTGTTGAGCCCGGCGTGATCGAAGTGCAGGTGGGTGTTGATCACCCAGGCGATGTCCTCGGGCCAGACGCCGAGCGAGGC
>NZ_KB890688.1:86550-136552 GCF_000373205.1 Calidithermus timidus DSM 17022 | reverse complement strand
ACACCCCTCCCTGACGGTCGACCGCCCCGCCTTGGTGGGGCGGCGTCACCATTCGGTGACGAACTAACCGAATCTGGTATAACACCCAGCGTTCCCCGCTAAAAATCGATCCCCAGTTTGTACCGCCCGCTCCTGCCCTCCTGGTCGAGCTCGAGCTTGAAGCTCAGGTTGTTGCGCTGGTAGCGGGCCTCGATCTTGGTGGCCTGGTTCTTGCGCTCCAGGGTCCAGCGGCTCCAGCCGGCTTTGGAGAGGAAGTCGTGGAAGTAGGCGTAGATGCGGTCGAGGTCGGCAGTGCTCTCGAACTGGACCTCGCTCGAGCCACCGCTCTTTTCCTCTCTTTTGAGAATGCGGCTGCCGGGGTAAGCCGGCAGGCCGAGCCGGCTGTTGAGCAGGGTGGGGGATCTGTCGGGTTCGGGTGCGGGCGTGGGCTGCACCATCAGCACGCACGACGAGAGTAAAAGCAGCAAAGGCACAAACAAAAGTCTCATGAGCTCGAGTCTAAGCGGCGAAGATAAACGCTTGCTGAGCTATGGCTTTGAAGGCACGTCTCCGACGCTTCGGAGCGAATTGGCCCAAAGCACGATAGACTTTGGGGCATGGAACTGGCGATGATCGGCCTGGGACGAATGGGCGGCAACATGGCCCGTCGCCTGCTGCGGGCGGGCTTTGACGTGGTGGGCTACGACCAGGCCCCCGAAGCGTCGCGGGGGCTGGAGGCCGAGGGCCTCACCGTCGCTCCCTCGCTTTCGGCCCTGCCTACCCTGCTCCGTTCCCCGCGCACGCTATGGCTGATGCTCCCGGCGGGGGACGTCACCGAGGCGGCGCTGAAAGAGCTGGCGGGTGCGCTCGAGCCCGGCGACCTGGTGGTCGACGGCGGCAACGCCTACTACAAGGACTCGCAGCGGCGCGCGGCCTGGCTGGCCGAGCGGGGTATCCTCTTCGCCGACGTGGGGGTCTCGGGCGGGGTGTGGGGCCTCGAGAACGGCTACGGCCTGATGCTCGGCGGTGCGCCGGAGGTGGCGCGGCGGCTCGAGCCGGTACTGCGGGCTTTGGCCCCCTCCCCCGACCTCGGCTGGGTCCACGCCGGACCGGTGGGGGCCGGACACTTCGCCAAGATGGTCCACAACGGCATCGAGTACGGCATGATGCAGGCTTTGGCCGAGGGGCTCAACCTGCTGCGCAGGAAGCGGGAGTTCGGCTTCGACTTAGCCCGTCTCACCGAGGCCTGGCGGCACGGGACGGTGATCAGGAGCTGGCTCCTCGACCTCACGGCGCAGTATCTTGCCGGCGACCAAGACCTCGCCGACATCGCTCCGGTGGTGGCCGACTCGGGCGAGGGGCGTTGGACGGTGCTCGAGGCCGTCGAGCTGGGCGTGCCCATCCCGGTGATCACCCAGTCGCTCTACACCCGCTTCGAAAGCCAGGACGAGGAAGACTACGACGAGCGCTTGCTGGCGGTGATGCGTAAGATGTTCGGTGGGCACGGGGTGAGGAAAGCCCAAGCTGAAGGGGAGCACGGACAATGGTGAGACTTATGGCGTTTGGTCTTCGGCTTTCGGCCCTCGAGGCGCTCAGGGGGCGCTCATGATCGATCTGGTGATCTTCGGCGCAACCGGCGACCTGGCCGCGCGCAAGCTATTTCCGGCGATCTACGAACTCGAGGCCGCGGGCTACCTGCCCGAGGAGCTGCGCATCGTGGGGGTGGGCCGCAAGCCCTGGAGCGAGCACGAGTTCGAAAAGAGCGTGCGTGAAGCCCTCGCCGAGTTCCAGCAGAACCCCGAGGCCGAGGTGGTGGAGCGCTTCATCCGCCGCACCACCTACCGCCAGATGGACTTCTCGCCCCAGAGCTTTGAAGCCCTGGCCAAAGACAGCGCTCCCTCGAGCATCTTCTACCTTTCCCTCCCCCCCGACGCCTTCCCCGTGGTGGGTACCGGGCTGGGCGAGGCCGGGCTGGCCCGTGAGAAGGGCAACCACTTCCGTCGCCTGGTCATCGAGAAGCCCTTTGGCCACGACCTCCAGAGCGCCCTCGAGCTGCAGGCCACCCTGACGAAGTACTGGGACGAGAGCCAGATCCTGCGCATCGACCACTTCCTGGGCAAGGAGACGGTGCAGAACATCCTGGTCTTCCGCTTCGCCAACTCCTGGCTCGAGCCCTTGTGGAACGCCCAGCACATCGCCCAGGTGCAGATCACCGCCGCCGAGAGCATCGGCATCGAAGGACGGGGGGCTTTCTACGACAAGGTGGGGGCGGTGCGCGACATGATGCAAAACCACATGATGCAGCTGCTCACCCTCTCCGCCCTCGAACCCCCGCCCCGCCTCGAGGCCGACCTGCTGCGCAATGAGAAGAACAAGGTCTTGCGCTCGGCCCGTCCCCTCTCCTCCGGCGACATCGTGCGCGGCCAGTACACGGGCTACCTGGAGGAGGCCGGGGTGAGGAGCTCCAACACCGAGACCTTCGCGGCGCTGCGGCTATACCTCGACAACTGGCGTTGGAAGGGCGTGCCCTTCTATCTGCGCACGGGCAAGGCGATGAGCAAGAAGCGCACCACCATCGCCGTGCAGTTCCGCGAGCCGCCTACCCAGCTCTTCACCGACACCCACTGCGACCCCGGCTCGAGCTGGGTGGTGCTCGAGCTTCAGCCCAACGAGTCGCTGCACCTGGAGATGCAGGTCAAGACTCCCGGCTTGCAATTCGGCTCCAGGCCCGTGGTGCTCTCCACCCCCTACAGCAACGGTGACGCTCACGAGCTCTCGGCCTACGCTACGCTGATTTTGGACGCGCTGGAGGGTGACGCCAGCTTGTTCATCCGCTTCGACGAGGTGGAGTGGGCTTGGCGCCTGATCGAGCCCGTGCTCGAGGCCAACCAGCCCGTCGAGCGCTACTCCGTGGGCTCCGATGGCCCTGCCGGACAGCACTACCTGATGGAAGATCACCACCGCTGGCGTAACCTCTGAGTACCCGCAGCTATGAGCATCCACGTCCAGACCTTTCCCACCCCCCAGGCCGCCTCCGAGGCGCTCGCCCGCCTGCTGGCCGAGCGCCTGTCGGCCGGGGGCCGCGCGGTGCTGGGCGGGGGCAACACCCCGCTGGCCGCCTACCGAGCCTTCGGCCAGGCCGACCTTTTGTGGAACCGCCTTCAGCTCATTGCCTCCGACGAGCGCTGCCTGAGCGAGGGCCACCCCGAGCGCAACGACGTGCAGATCGCCAAGGCTATCGGCACGACGGTTCTACCTTACACGCTGCACTCCTTCCAGGCCGAACTGGGGCCCGAGCGCTCCGCCGAGCTGAGCGAGGGACTGGTAGAGTCCTTGCTGCCCTTTGACCTGGTGACGCTGGGCCTGGGGGAAGATGCCCACACCGCCAGCCTGTGGCCGCACGTGGACCTGGGCAGCGAGCGCCTGGTGCTGCCGGTTCATGGCGCCCCCAAGCCTCCGCCCGAGCGGGTCTCGCTGAGCCCCAAGGCCCTTTCGCAGACGCAATTGGTGGTGTACTTGGTGACCGGGGCGAGCAAGCGCGAGGCCCTGGCGCGCTTCCTGCGCGGTGAGGACGTGCCTCCGAGCCGGATTCGAGCGCCCGAAGTGCTGGTCTTCGCCGACGAGGCCGCGTATCCTGGCGAAGTATGAACCTTGTGGTTTTGTGCACCGTTCCCGATGAGGACTCCGCCCACCGCATCAGCCATACGCTGGTGGCGGAGGGGCTCGCCGCCTGCGTGAACGTGCTGCCCCGCCTGACCTCGGTCTACCGCTGGGAGGGTGAGGTGACGAGCGGCGAGGAGCTGCTGCTGATCATCAAGACCCGCCAGGAGCGCTACGCCGCCCTCGAGGCGCGCGTGAAGGAACTCCACCCCTACACCGTACCCGAGGTCATCGCCCTGCCCATCCAGCACGGCTCCAAGGACTACCTGGACTGGCTGCTCCAGAGCACCCGGTAACCACCTACCCGGCGAGTATGCTGTTCTCGCGCTCGACCTCCCCATGATTCGCGCCAAACAACTCGCCAACGGCATGACCTGCGGTCCCCTCCAGGCGCAGGTTTGGGTAGATGTCGAGACGCCAACCCCGGAAGAGGTGGCCTTTCTCACCGCGCAGTACCCCATCAACCCCCTCGCCCTCGAGGACGCCCAGGAGATCGGGCACTGGAGCCGCTTCGAGCAGTACCCCAAGCACCTGTTCCTCATCTTCCGCACCCTCGAGACTCCCCACACCGCCAAGAGCCGCACCGAGCGGGTGAGCTACTTCTACTTCCCCCAAAGCCAGGTCCTGCTCACCTACCGCAACGAACCCGTGGAGTACATCGAGAGGGCCTGGGAAAGCTTCCGGGGCGGGAGCTGCTTATGGTTGTGGCAACAGCTCCTCGACCGGGGGGTAGAGACCTTCTTCGCCTACGTCGAAGCCCTCACCGACCGCCTCGAAGACCTCGAGGAACTCGCGCTCGACGGCAACGACAC
Source organism: Calidithermus timidus DSM 17022 (assembly GCF_000373205.1). Classification (NCBI taxonomy): domain Bacteria; kingdom Thermotogati; phylum Deinococcota; class Deinococci; order Thermales; family Thermaceae; genus Calidithermus; species Calidithermus timidus. Next base: position 132,101 of record NZ_KB890688.1, on the reverse strand, counting down.
CAACCAGATTCCGCGCCAGGTCTTCGCCAACCGGCGGGAGGTGCTGCGCATAAGGCGGCTGGTGTCGCAGGCCCGCGAAGCCCTGCTGCACCTCGAGCGCCTCCCCGAACTCGGCAGCGATGCCTACCTCTTCCGTGACCTCACCGATCGCATGGGCCGAGTCTACGAGGGCCTCGATGCCGCTCGAGACGAACTTTCCAACGTGCTCGAGGTCTACCTCTCCGCCCAGAGCAACCGCCTGAACAAGGTCGTGCAGGCCCTCACGGTCATCTCGGTGCTCTTCCTGCCCATGACCTTGTGGGCCGGGATTTACGGCACCAACTTCGACAGCTTCAGCGAGTACCACTGGCCCTATGGCCGGCTGTTCTTCTGGGGCGGGCTGGTGGTGATCGCGGGTTTGCTGGCTTGGTGGATGAAGCGCCGGGGCTGGTGGTAGCTGCTCACCCCTCGCTCTTCCAGGGTCGTTTGCTCCTGGCTTCCTGTGCTAGACTCTTTCGGTGCGGCCACACGGGGATGGCAAAACCCAGCCGACTACACCCGAGCGCGACCCGCAGGCGGTGAGGGCGATGTTCAGCCAGATCGCCCCGCGCTACGACCTGCTCAACCGCCTCCTCTCCGCCGGGGTGGACCAGAGCTGGCGGCGGGCTGCCGTGCGTGAAGCCCTGAAGCACTCCCCCAAACGGGTGCTCGACCTGGCTTGCGGCACCGGCGACTTGACGCTGCTGCTCAAGAAAAGCGCCCCCGAGGCCGAGGTGGTGGGCGGGGACTTCGCACCGCCCATGCTCGAGCTCGCCCGCGCCAAAGCCCAAAAAAGCGGGTTGCAGGTGCGCTTCCAGGAAGCCGACGCGCTGAACCTGAACTTCCCTGACGAGCACTTCGACGCTATCACCATCGCCTTTGGCTTTCGCAACTTCGCCGACTACGAGCGCGCCCTGGCCGAGCTCTACCGGGTGCTGCGGCAGGGTGGGCGGCTGTGCATCCTCGAGTTCCCCCCGCCCCCCAAAAGCGGGCTGGGCGTGCTTTACCGCTTCTACTTCACCCGCGTGCTGCCCTATGTCGGTGGCTTGATCTCGGGTAACGCCGCCGCCTACCGCTACCTGCCCGCTTCGGTAGAGCGCTTTCCGGCTCCCGAGGTGCTGCGAGGGATGATGGAAAAAGCCGGTTTCAGGGTGCGATACAGGTTGTTCACCGGCGGAATTGCCGCGCTGCACGTGGGAGAGAAGTGAGGATGGCAAGGAGTAAAATGGCCCTGCGTTCAAACAAGAGTAAAACCCGCACCAAACCCAACATCCCCACCCCGAGCGGCTTGGTGATCGATCCCCAGCGACTGTTGTTCGAGGGCCTCGAGGCCGGTTCCTTCCCCAACCTCGAGCACCTCAGCCTGGCCCGCGAGTTCGCCCGCGAGAGCGCCGAGGGCCGCTGCTACGAGAACGGCCTGATCCGGCTGTGGCACGGTCCTCAGGGGCTTTACTACGAGTTCAAGGAGTTCCCCGTGGCCTTCTACGGCAGGCTGGGGGTGGTGAGTGGGGAATACCTGAGCGAGGCCGAGGCCCAGGAAATCTTCTGGGAAGACATCAGCAAGGCCACCAAGGGCTACGGTGAGACCGTGGTGTTCTACACCGAGCGCCTGATGCAAAGCGAGCAGGACTTCTACATGGCCTATACCTACGAGAACTTCCGCATCGAGCGCGGTGAGGCCCGTTTCAGCCTGCCCCTGTTCATGCGCTTCGAAACCGAAGAGGGCCTGCGGCTGCTGATGCGGCTCGAGCAGGAGTACCTTTGCTTCTGGTTGCCCAAGGGCCAGCCACTGCCCAGGGGCCTGCTGGCTTGAGCAAACGCCGAACCCCGATGTAGACCTATCGTGTTCATCACGCTGCACCGCCAGCGTAAATTACCGCCTACGGCAAGCGGCAGCCATAGGCGGTATTCGTGGGAAGCACTCTAGTGCATGTGGCCTTCAGGAGCGTGCACGTGGCCGTGCTCGAGCTCTTCCTGGGTGGCGGCGCGGATGCTGGAGATGGTCACGTCGAAGTTGAGGGTTTCGCCCGCGAGGGGGTGGTTGAAGTCGATGGTGACCTCGTCCCCCTCCACCTCCATGATCCAGAAGGGCAGCACCTGGCCGTTTTCGTCCTGGGCAAAGAGCTGCACGCCGGGCTCGAGGGGAGCGTCCGGGGGGAATTGGTCGCGGGGGATCACCCGCACGCCCTCGGGGTCTTCCAGGCCATAGGCCTTCTCCGGGGGAACGCTGACCTGGAGCGAGTCGCCGACCTTTTTGCCCTCGAGGGCCTCCTCGAGGCCGGGGATGATGTTGCCATACCCATGCAGATAGGGCAGCTCGCCCTGGTCGATGATCTCCCCCTCGACCCTGAGGACGTAACGAATGGTCACCACGTGGTCTTGCGTTGCAATCATCAGCACACCCATCCTGCCCGGCGGCAACGGAATCTTCCGCGGGCATTCAAACGCCTGAGTTTACCACCCTGGCGCAACGTAAATGGTCGCCGCCTCGCTTTTGGGTTTTGTGCCTGCCTGCACGCCATTTGACCGCCGCGGCCGTATGCTGGGGGACATGTTTGTCGAGCACGTCATCGGCAAGACGCCTCTGGTCAGGCTGCATAGGGTCGTCGAGCCCGGCATGGCCGAGGTTTTTGTGAAGCTCGAGGGCTCCAACCCCGGCGGTTCCATCAAGGACCGCCCCGCTTGGTACATGGTGCGTGACGCCGAAGAGCGCGGCATCCTCAAACCCGGCTCGGGACAGGTCATCGTCGAACCCACCAGCGGCAACACGGGTATCGGCCTGGCGATGGTCGCCGCCAGCCGGGGCTACCGGCTCATCCTGTGCATGCCCGCGCAGATGTCCGACGAGCGTAAGCGCACGCTGCGGGCTTATGGAGCCGAGCTGGTGCTCACCGACCCCGAACGACGCATGCTGGCCGCGCGCGAAAAGGCCCAGGAGATCGCCATCGAGACCGGGGGTTTCATGCCCGACCAGTTCGCCAACCCCGCCAATATCCGCGCCCACTACGAGACTACCGGCCCCGAACTCTTCGCTCAGATGGAAGGCCGCATCGACGCCTTCGTCTACGGTTCGGGCACCGGGGGAACCATCATGGGCGTGGGGCGCTACCTGCGCGAGCGCATTCCCGGCATACAGATCATCGCCTGCGAGCCGGCCCGCTCCAACGTGCTCTCCGGCGGCCAGATGGGGCAGCACCAGTTTCAGGGCATGGGGCCGGGGTTCATCCCGCCCAACCTCGACGTGCGGATGCTCGACCGGGTGATCCAGGTTTGGGAGGAGGAAGCCTTCCCGCTGGCCAGGCGCCTGGCCAGGGAGGAGGGGCTCTTCCTGGGCATGAGCAGCGGCGGTATCGTCTGGGCCGCCCTTCAGGTGGCCAGGGAGCTGGGCGAGGGCAAGCGGGTAGTCTGCATCAGCCCGGACTCCGGCTCCAAATACCTCACCACGGCGCTTTACGCCGAGGAGGACTCGAGTGTGGCCAGGCCATCGGTGGCGGAGGAGCAAGGACGTTAAGGGTCGGTCGTACGCAAGCTGCCCTCCCCGAAATCCAAACTCCTCCCACTGCCCGTACAGCAGGGTGGAACCAAATGGCGCGCCAGGTTCTCGAAACAGGAGGACAGACATGAAGCGTTGGATTGGCGTTCTGGCGGTGCTTGCCGCCCTTGGTATCGGTGTGGTGCTGGCCCAAAGCGTCATGAAAGCCCCACCCAATGACCCTTACGTCAACGTCAGTGAGGCCCTCAAGGGTGCGCTGCCCAACTTCATCCCTGGCTTGGGCACACTCTACGTAGACCCCAAAAATCTGCCCGAAGGGCCCTTCCTGGCCTACGACAAGTCAGGACGTCTGGTGAAGGTGGTGTTCATGGTGCCGCTGGAAGAGCTGGGCAAAAAGAAGTACATAGACATCGGCACGGCTGCGCTCAAGGGGCTTGGCGTGACGGCCAAGGTTGATCATGTCAACATCATCCCCTCCGGTGCCCACCCCGGCGTGGAGAAGCCCCACGTGCACATCGAGCTGGTGCTGGTGAGCCTCGAGCAGGAAAAGAAGCTTCTCGAGGGCGAGCCCTACTGAACCCATCCTCTCTCAGGCCCCTCCTCGTTGCGGGGAGGGGTTCGATCAGGTGCCCTCCTGCCAGGAAGCCAGGTAGCGCTCCTGCTCGGGGGTGAGCCGGTCGATGCGAACGCCCATGGCCTCGAGCTTGAGCTGGGCGATTTCCTGGTCGATGGCCTCGGGAACGGGATGGACGCCCACCTCGAGCTTCCCCCCCTTGAGCATGTACTCCACCGAGAGGGCCTGGTTGGCGAAGGACATGTCCATCACCGCGCTGGGGTGACCCTCGGCAGCGGCCAGGTTGACCAGGCGGCCCTCGGCCAGCAAGTTGATGCTGCGCCCGCCCTCCACGGTGTACTGCTCGATGAAGGGGCGGCCCACACGCTTCTCGCGGGCGGCGGCCTCGAGCGCGGGAATGTTGATCTCGACGTTGAAGTGGCCTGAGTTACAGAGGATGACCCCGTCCTTCATCAGCGCGAAATGCTGCGCGTCGAGCACGTTGATGTTGCCGGTGACGGTGATGAAAATATCGCCGATGCGGGCGGCCTCGAGCATGGGCATGACCACGTAGCCGTCCATGGTGGCCTCGAGGGCCTTGAGCGGGTCGACCTCGGTCACCACCACGTGCGCTCCCATGCCCCGTGCGCGCGAAGCCACGCCCCGCCCGCACCAGCCGTAGCCCGCCACCACCACGGTCTTACCCGCCAGAAGCACGTTGGTGGCGCGGATGATGGCGTCCAGGGTGCTCTGACCGGTGCCGTAGCGGTTGTCGAACATATGCTTGGTCTGGGCGTCGTTGACGGCGATGACCGGGTAGGAGAGCACCCCCTCGGCGGCCATGGCCCGTAGCCGGATCACGCCGGTGGTGGTCTCTTCGGTGCCGCCAAAGATGCCCGGCAGCAGGCCGCGGCGCTCCTTGTGGATGAGGCTCACCAGGTCGCACCCATCGTCCATGGTGAAGTGGGGCTCGTGGGCCAGGGTGGCCTCGAGGTGGGCGTAATACGTCTTGGTGTCCTCACCCTTGATGGCGTAGACCGGGATCTCATCGTGGACCACCAGCGAAGCCGCCACGTCGTCCTGGGTCGAGAGCGGGTTGGAGGCGCACAGAGCCACCTGGGCTCCGCCCGCCTTCAGGGCCCGCACGAGGTTAGCGGTCTCGGTGGTCACGTGCAGGCAAGCCGCGATGCGAACGCCCTCGAGCGGCTTCTCCCGGGCGAAGCGCTCGGCGATCTGCCGCAGCACCGGCATCTCCTGCGCGGCCCAGTCGATGCGATCCCGCCCCATTTGGGCGAGTTCCAGGTCCCGAACGTCGTAGTCCTTGACGGCCACGGTTTCCTCCTTAGCATCCCGGTGTGGGTGCCTCCAGTGTACCGGGTCGTAAGGCGTTAAAGACCCCGCCGGTGTCTTGTGTAGGGCGCTACGCGATCTCCACCGTCTCCTGCACGATCACCCCGCGCTCGAGCACCTCTCGGGCCAGTTCGCGGGCGGTGGCCAGGTCGTGGTCGCGCCAGTTGCCGCACTCGAGTTCCGAAACCCCCGGAATGCCCTCGCCGTGGTTGAGCACGTCCTGCAGGCTTTGCTCGAAGGCTTCCCTGACCCGCTCGGGGCCGATCTCACCCAGCGCCACCATGTAGAAGCCGGTGCGGCAGCCCATCGGGGAGATGTCCACGATGCCCTCGAGGTGGGCACGCATGTACCCGGCGAGCAGGTGCTCGAGGGTGTGGATGGCCCCGGTGGGCATGGCCCCCTGGTTGGGCTGGATAAAGCGCAGGTCGTACTTCTCGATGCGGTCACCTCTGGGCGTGAGCTTGACCCCGGCCAGCCGCACGTAGGGCGCGCGCACCTTGGTGTGGTCGAGACGAAAGGATTCGACGCTCACATAATCCGACATGGCCACAAGTTTAGGGCTTCGGGGGTGAGGCAGGGAGCCTCGAGGTCACGTTTGTCGTTGGCAAGGGCAGGCCATGGGTTCAGCTGCGCAGTTTGCGCCACAACTCAGGCGTGAAGAGCGAGAAGACCGCGATCAGTTCGATGCGACCGGCCCACATCTGGAAGATCATCGTCAGCTTGGACAAAGGGTGCAGCTCGCCGTAGTGGGCCATTGGTCCCACCGTACCCAGCCCCGGCCCGATGTTGCCCACAGCGGCGGCGGAAGCCGTGAAGGCCACGACGAAATCTTCCTCGAGCATCCCCAGCACCACCGCCCCGAAACCAAAGAGCATCACATAGAGGGTGATGAAGGCCGCCACCGAGCGCATGGCGTCGTCGGTAAGGCTTTTCTTGCCTACCCGCAGGGGCAGCACCGCTTGGGGGTGCAGCACCCGCATGAACTCACGCCGCACGATGGCCCCCACCACCAGCCAGCGAATGACCTTGATGCTCCCCCCCACGCTCCCAGCGCTCCCCCCCACGAACATCAAAGACACCAAGATGACCTGGGCCGGGACGACCCACCGCGCGAAGTCGGCGCTGGCGAAGCCGGTCCCGGTGATCAGCGAGGTGACCTGGAAGTAGGCGTGGCGCAGGGCAGGCTCTATGTCGTAGTTGTGGCGCAGGTAGAGGGTGAGGGCCAAGGCCAGTCCAGCGAAGAGCACGATCAGGCCATAGGCGCGGAACTCGGGGTCGCGCAAGGGCGCGCGCAGTTCGCGCCCGAAGAGCACCCGGTATTGCAAGAGCAGGTTGACCCCGGTGAGAAACATCGCCCCTGCCGCCACCCACTGGATGAGGGGACTGTAGGCAGAAAAGCTCTGGGGGTTGGGGCTGAAGCCTCCTGCGGATACGGTGGAGAGGGCGTTGGTGATTGCCTCAAAAGGGGACATACCGCACAACAGATAGGCCACCAGGATCACCGCCGTGAGGGTCAGGTAAACCCTTAAGATGGCCTGGGCGGTCTGCCGCAGCTTGGGGGTGAGCTGTTCTTTTTGCACCCCGGTGATCTCGGCAAAAAACATCTGCCGACCGGCCACCGCCAGGTGGGGCAACACCACGATGAACAGCGCCAAAATACCCATGCCGCCAAACCACTGGATCAGGCTACGCCACAAGAACAGCCCATAGCCCCAGGTGCTGAAGTCGGTGAGCACCGTGGCCCCGGTGGTGGTGAAGCCGGACATGGCCTCGAACAGGGCATCGAGGTAGGACATCCCGCCCGAAACCCAGAAGGGCACCGCCCCCAGCACCGGGATCATCAGCCACAAAGCCGCCACCGTGAACAGGGCCTCGGCCCGACTGGGCTCGCCGCGGACGCTTCCCAGACGGCGAAAGAGCAGCCCCGTGCCGATCCCCAGCGCCGCCCCCAGCACAAAACCCAGCGCGTCCTCGCCGTAGAATCCATCCACCACGCCCAGCAGGCCCATGACGGCGCCCAGGCCCAGAAAAGCCGTCCCCGTGACGTAGGTCGCCACCGGGATGGGCAAGAGGGGAGCCTCAGCCGACCTTCGCCAAGACCGCATCGGTGACCTCACGGGCGGAGAGAACGAGAAGCTTATCACCTGGGTTGGCGCTGAGGTTGGGCTCGGGCAAGAAGACCCGGCGCTCGCGCTCGAGGGCTACGGCCACCGCCCCTTGGGGCAGCTCGAGCCGACTCAAGGGCTTGGAGCGGAAGTCAGGGGGGAGCTCGAGCTCCATGAGCTCCACCCGGTCTTCGATCAGGGCCAGGTGGTCGATGTTGTCGGGCAACAGCCAGTCGAGCACCTCGCGCACGGCGGCCAGGCGTGGGGTCATGGGGATGTCGATGCCCACCCGCTCGAAGAGGCGGCGGTTCTCGGTTCGGTTGACGCGGGTGATCACCTTGGGCACACCCTGCTGCTTGGCGATGAGCGACACCAACAGGTTTTTCTCGTCGTTCTCGGTGACGGCCACCAGCACGTCGGTGCGGTCGAGCCCCTCCGACTCTAAGAGCTCGAGGTTGGTACCATCGCCCTCGAGCACCCAGGCTCCGGGCAGGTTCTCGGCCAGCCAGGCGCAGCGCTCGGCGTTGTGGTCGATGATGGTGACCTCGAGGCGGCGCGCCAGGAGCTCCTTGGCCGTCATGTAACCTACGTTCCCCCCGCCCACCACCATCACCCGCCGCACCCCCCGGCTGCGCTTGGAAGCGAAACAAGCCTGGATGGCGTCGAAGCCGGAGTGGGTGGTCATGAAGAACAGGCGATCTTCGGGCTCGAGGAGCAGGGTTTTGAAATCAGGGTCGGTGGAGGCGATGAACTGTTCCTCCCGCAGCACCCCGGCCAGGAACACCCCCTCGGGCCAGTCCAGCAGGGCTATCTCCTTCCCGGCATAAGGGCCGCCCTCCTGCACCCGGTATTCCACGAAGTGCAGGCGACCACCCGCCACGGACTCGGCATCAACGGCGCCGGGTACCTGGATCACCTCGACGATCTCCTTGGCCAGCGAGCGCTGGGGCCACAACACCTTGTCGATGCGCGTGCCCAGGATCTCGACGGCACGGGGGTCATTGAGGATGTCCATGTAACTGGCCTTACCCACGAAGCACAGCGTCTCCTTGCTGCCCAAACCCTTGGCCAGCATACAAGCCAGCAGGTTGACCTCGTCCCAATTGGTTGCGGCCACGAAGACATCGGCCATGTCCACCTTGGCCTCGCGCAGGATCTCGACGTCGGTGGCCGAACCCACCAGCACCTGTACGTCGAGCTGGGCCAGCTTCTCGCGGGTTTCGGCCTCACGGTCGATGACCACGATGTCGTGGACGGTGTGAAGGGCTTTGGCGATCTGGCCGCCGATCTCACCTGCGCCTGCAATGACGATGTGCATAGCTCAGCTCCGCTGAAGGCCCAGGACCAAACGCCAGACGTCGAACGCCCAAGGGGGCGTACGACGCGGGGCGCATGGCGCAGGGCACTGCATCAAAACGACCTCAGCTTACAACCGGATAAGGCTGTCTGCCACGCCCATAACCGGGACATTGGGCTTCCAGGACAGCGCCCGGGTCATCTCCCCGTAGAGGTCGTAGGTCTGGGCCTGGGTGATCCTTACCTCGATGAGGTCGCCAATCTTGACCGTGCCGTCGGTTTGGGCGTAGACCAGCCCGTCGATGCCCGGGGCGTCGTACTTGCTGCGGCCCACCACCTGCCCCGGCAACTCGCCGTACTCATCGACGATGACCTCGAGCACCTGCCCCACCCGCGCGCGGTTCTTCTGGAGGCTCACGCGGCCCTGCAACTCCATGAAGCGGGCCCTGCGCTCCTCCTTGACCTCCTCGGGGACGTGGCCCCCTAAGGCGTTGGCGTCGGCTCCCTCCACCTCGGAGTAGGTGAAGCAACCCACCCGGTCGAGCTTGGCCTCGGCGATGAAGTCGAGGAGCAATTGGAAATCCTCCTCGCTCTCGCCGGGAAAGCCCACGATGAACGTGGAGCGGATGGCCAAGTCGGGGGCAATGGAGCGCCACTCCTGGATGGTCTTGAGGTGGCTCTCGGCCCCGCCGGGGCGGCGCATGGCCCGCAGGATGCGGGGGCTGGCGTGCTGGAGGGGGACGTCGAGGTAAGGCAGCAGCTTGCCCTCAGCCATCAAGGGGATCAGCTCGCGCACGTGGGGGTAGGGGTAGACGTAGTGCAGGCGCACCCAGGCTCCCAATTCGGAGAGTTCGCGCACCAAGTCCACCAGGTGGGCCCGCACCTTCTTACCCGCGTAGTCAGACTCGCGGTGGCGGAGGTCCACGCCGTAGGCCGAGGAGTCCTGAGCGATGACCAAGAGCTCCTTGGTGCCGGTGCTCACCAGCCGGGTGGCCTCGAAGAGCACGTCGGCGGCGTCGCGGGAGACCTGCAGGCCGCGCAGCTTGGGGATGATGCAGAAGCTGCACTTGTGGTTGCAGCCCTCGGCGATCTTGAGGTAGGCGTAGTGGCGTGGGGTGAGCTTGACGACGGGCGGGACGAGCGCGGTGAAGGGGTTGGCGTCGGGCGGGGCGACTTGGTGCACGGCGGCGAGCACCCGCTCCACCTCGCCGGGACCGGTGACCTCGAGCACCTGGGGGTGCGCCGCCTTGACGACCTCGGGCCTGGCCCCCAAGCAGCCGGTGACGATCACCTTGCCGTTTTCAGCCAGGGCCTCCCCGATGGCCGAGAGCGACTCCTCGACGGCCGGGGTGATGAAGCCGCAGGTGTTGACCACCACCACATCGGCCCCCTCGTAGGTGGGGGAGGTCTCGTAGCCCTCCGCGCGCAAGCGCGAGAGGATCTGTTCGGAATCAACCAGCGCCTTGGGACAGCCCAAGCTCACGAAGCCAACCTTACCTGCCATACGCTCCTTCGGGTTCGCCTTGGCGAACCGGCAACTTCCCGAGTATAGCAGGTACCTTCCCAGCCTCGGTGCTTCAGATCCCCGACTCCCGCCAGTCTTCCACCGCCAACCCCACGACCCGCCGATACCCCCGCACGTTCCCCGAAACCACGATCAGCCCATGCACCAACGCGGTTCCCGCTACCAGCGCGTCGTAAGCCCCAATAGGCTGGCCCTGCCGCTCGAGCGCGGCGGTGGCCCGCGCCTCCGCGAGGCCGTAGGGCAAGACCCCAACGGCCTCGAAAAGGGCGGCTACGATCGGCTCCACCCTCGCCCTGCGTTCGGGCTTGCGTTGAAGCCCGAACTCGATCTCCGTGGCGGCGTGGCCTTGAACCGCCCCAACACCGTCGGGTGACGGCGGACGAAGAAGCCGATCGTGTCCGCGTCGAGGAGATAACGCATCAGAACAGCTCCCGCGTTTCGGGGGCTTTGAGGTCGGCCCGGCTCAGCCCGAAGGCCTCGGGGTCATAGGGACCGGAGAGCTCGAGGGTCACCTGCGGCCAGCCTCGCCCTCTTCTTTCCTCACAGGGCACGAGTTGCGCGGCAGGCTTCGCTTTGCGGGCAATGACGACGGTCTCTCCCCGCTCCACGGCCTCGACGAGCCTGGAGAGGTGGGTTTTTGCTTCATGCAAGTTGACCTCCTGCTTAGCTAACCCTCTGGCTCAAGGAACCGCTGGCGAGCAAACGAAGGAAAATCAGTGAGCCTTGGGCCATCGTCCCCGACGCAGATATCCACTATGGGCCATGAGCCGTGGGGCAGGTCATCTGGGCCGCGCCACCAGCGCCCCCGCCACCAGCAGCGCCGCCCCCAGCGCGAACCCCAGCCCCAGCGACTCGCCCAGCAGCGCCCACCCCAGCAGCGCCCCCACTGCGGGCTGGGCGAAGAAGGCGATGCCGCTGAGCACCGAGCCCGCTCGAGCCACCGCGTAGACCCACAGCGTGAAGGCCACCGCCGTAGACACCACGCCCAGGTAGAGCATCCCGGCGGCGATCCCCAGGCTCACCTCCCCTACCGGCTGACGGGCCAGCTCCCCGGGAACCAACGGCAGCAGGGCCAGGCCCCCCACCAGGCTGGCCCAGGCTGAGACCAGCGCGGGGTCGTAGCGGCGCACGGTCTGACCGCCGATGAGGCCCAGGATGCCCCAGGTGAGGGCGGCCAGCAGCAGCCAGAGGATGCCGGGCAGGTTGGCCTCGCCGCTGCCGGAGAGCGCCCAGACCCCCAGCAGGGCGATTCCCAGACCCAGCCAGGCCCGGGCCGTAACCCGCTCGAGGCCCAGCAGCGAGGCCAGGGCCACCGTGACCAAGGGCGAGGCGGTGGTGATCAGCGATCCCAGCGCGGCCCCAGCCAGAGCAGTGCCGATGAACTGCGCGGTGATGGAGAGGGCATAGCCCACCAGCCCCATCGCCAGCACCCGCCCCCACAGCACGCGAGGCAACCGCCAGTCGCGGCCCAGCAGGCGCAGGTATAAAAGCATCGCCATGAAGGCGATCGCCATGCGTATAGCCACCAGGGTGATGGGTGGGACGACCTCGAGCACCACCTTCGACACCACGTACATCCCGCCCCAGATCGCCGATGCCAGCACCCCAGCCACGAATCCCCGCTGTACGTCGCTCATAGTCCCCCAAGAGTCTATCGGGATTGCGACGAAGGGGCATATGTCAGGGGCTCGAACGTGCTACGTTAACCCGGTTATGGCAGACGAAACTGACCCGAAGACCCAACGCCAGTACGAGGAAAAGCCCACCCGGCGCATGGTGGACCTGGATCCCGCCGGGCTCATCAGCCGCAAGGCCCCCGACCAAGCCAAGCGACAGTTCCTCAACTACAGCTTCTACAAGCTCGAGCCCGCCTTCCGCCGCCTGAGCAAGGAAGAGCGCGAGGCGGCCAAGGCCGAGTTCGCCCAGGTGTGCGAGTGCTGGGCCCAGCGCGGCGATGGCTTCATCCTGCGCAGCTACAGCCTGGTGGGGCTGCGCGCCGACGTGGACTTCATGCTCTGGCGCATCTCCTTCGACGTACGCGACTTCCAGGCCATGCAGCGCGAGCTCAACCGGACCGTCCTGGGCGGCTACCTGAGCCAACCCTACTCTTTCCTCTCCATGCAGAAGCGCTCGATCTACGTCGATCGCTTCAACCCCGAGGGCGAGGGGGTCCACCTGCGGCCAGGCGAGGGCAACTACCTCTTCGTCTACCCCTTCGTGAAGACTCGAGCCTGGTACAACCTCTCCCCCCAGGCCCGCCAGGGCATGATGGATGAGCACATCTACGTCTCCGCGCCCTTCACCGGCGTCACGCTCAACACCAGCTACTCCTACGGCATCGACGACCAGGAGTTCGTGGTGGCCTTCGACTCCAACTACCCCCAGGAGTTCGTGGACCTCGTCCAGCGCCTGCGCTTCACCGAGGCCAGCCTCTACACCCTGCGCGATACGCCGATGTTCACCTGCGTGAAGAAGGACATCCGGGAGGCGTTGGACGACTTAGCCTGAGCACCCGGCGACGGTCGATGGCTGCTGAACACAAGGCGTATAGCGTCTTGCCCATCGCGCAAGGCGCATGACATACGAGCCTAAAAGGACCCAAGCATGAACGTACTCCTGATGGCCTACGGCACCCCCTACCGGCGCAGCGAGATCGAAGCCTACTACACCGACATCCGCCGGGGCCGCCCCCCCACGAAGGAGCTGCTGGAGGAACTCGAGCAGCGCTACCGGCTCATCGGGCGCAGCCCCCTCAACGAGATCACCTACGCCCAGGCGGTGCGGCTCGAGGCCGCCCTCAACGCCACGCTGCCCCTCTATCCCGAACCCCTCGGCGCTTCGCCGGGGGCGCGGGTGCGCGGCCCGGCGCGGGTCTACCACGGCACCAAGCACTGGCACCCCTTCATCAAGGAGGCCGTGCAGGCCATGGCCGAGGACGGCGTAACGCGGGCAGTGGGCATCGTGGCCGCTCCCCACTACTCCTCCCGCAGCATCGCCGAGTATCAGGAAAAGGTGGAGCAGGCCCTCGAGGAGCTGGGACGACCCTTCGAGGTGCGCTACGTGGAGCACTACTACGACCACCCCGGCTACGTGCAGGCCGTCGCCGTGCGGGTAGGCGAGCAGCTGTGGCGGCTGGTGGACCCAGAGCACGCCCTCTTCCTCTTCACCGCGCACTCCATCCCCGAGCGGGCCGCGCAGGACGGGCGCTACCAGGCTCAGGTGCAGGCCACCGCCGAGCTGGTGGCGCAGCGGCTGGGCCTGGCGCACTGGGACACCGCCTGGCAGTCGGCAGGACGCACCCCCGAGCCCTGGATCGGGCCCGACGTCAACGAGCGGCTCGAGCAGGCCGCCGCCGAGGGCTATAAGGAGGTGGTGGTGACGGCGGTGGGCTTCCCCAGCGATCACCTCGAGGTCTACTACGACCTCGACTACGAAGCCCAAGCCACCGCCCAGCGCCTGGGGCTGCGCCTGCTGCGCACCCGCAGCCTCAACGCCGACCCCGATTACATCGAGGTGCTGCGCGACATGGTGAGCCGGCGGTGGGCGGAGTTCCGATGAGCCGCCTGGTGATCGTGGGGGGCGGGATGGCCGGGCTGGCCGCGGCCTACTACGCCCACCGGGCCGACCCCAACCTGGAGATCGGCCTGCTCGAGGCCGCCGAGCGGCTGGGGGGCAAGGTCAGCACCGTGGCCGAGGAGGGCTTCTTGCTCGAGGGCGGCCCCGACGCGGTGGTGCGCTACAAGCCCTGGGCGCTGGCCTTGATGAAGGAGCTGGGGCTGGAGGGGCAGGTCGTGGGCACCCTCCCCGCCCGCCCCTCGGCCCTGATCCACGACGGGGAGCGGGCGCTGCCCATCCCCGCCGGGCTGCAGATGGTGGTGCCGGGCGACCTGAGGGCCCTGGCCCTCACGCCCCTGCTCTCCCCCTTCGGCAAGGCCCGCGCCCTGCTCGACCTGCTGCTGCCCAAGGGCTCGCCGGGCGACGAGCCCTTCGGGGCCTTCATCCAGCGGCGCCTGGGGCGTCAGGCCTGGGAACGGCTGGCCGCGCCCCTCTCGGGCGGCATCTACGGCGGCGACCCCTACTCCCTCTCCACCCTGGCGGCCTTCCCCCAGCTCAAGGCCCTCGAGCAGGAGCACGGCAGCCTGGTGCGCGGGGCGCTCCAGCAACGCGGCCAGCGGGGAAGCCGGGAAGCCGGTCAGCTCTTCGCCTCGCTGGAGGGCGGCCTGGGACAGTGGGTGCGGGCGCTGGAGCAGCACCTCAGCGGCGTGACGCTACGGCTGGGCACCGCCGCGACCGGGCTCGAGCGCCGGGGCGAGGGCTGGCGCATCCACACCCCGGAGGGCTGGCTCGAGGCCGACGCCGTGATCCTGGCGACCCCGGCCAGCGCGAGCGCCCGGCTGCTGGAACCCCTCCACCCCTCGGCGGCGGAGGCCCTGCGACAGATCCCCTACGGCGACTCGGCCACGGTCTCGCTGGCCTTCCCCCTCGAGGGCCTGCCCCCGCGCATAGGCCACGGGATGCTGATGGCGGCGGGCCGGGGCTTCGCGGTGCGGGGCTTCACCTGGACCGACCAGAAGTGGAAAGGCCGTGCCCCGGAGGGCTACGGGCTGGTGCGGGCCTACTTCTCGGGGGTGAAGGCCGAAGCGGATGAGCTGATTCGGCTGGCCCTGGCCGACCTGCAGCGGCTGTGGGGCAGGGTGCCCCCGCCTGAGCGCAGCTGGGTCTTCCGCTGGCAGGAGGGCCTGCCGCACTACACCCTGGGGCACCAGCAGCGCGTGGCAGCGGCGATGGAGGCCGAATCCCTGCCGGGGCTCTTCCTGGCCGGAGCTGCCTACTTCGGGGTGGGCCTGCCCGAAGTGGTGCGGATGGGTCAGGAGAAAGCGGCCAGGGCCGTGGAATTTCTGAGGTAGCTATCGCAACCGGTCCCGGCCCAGGCCCTCGCACAGCTCCCCCCGCAAACCCCTTGTAGGGTGGGCTGCTCCGGTAGATTTCCCACAGCAGGTAAGGACTGCAGTTGGTTTACATTGGTCATCCCCCTGAGTCAGCGGTATTAACCCTCCTCCGGCGCAGCGATCTGTCCCGCCACGTAGACTACGTTCATGCTGTACAGCCGTGAAAAACTTCAGCAGCTCGAAGCCACCACCCTCGCCCCCTATGCCTGCACCTCGGCGCACAGCCGGGGGCGCGAGTTTGCGGAGAGCGAATCGGCCTTCCGCACGCCTTTTCAGAAGGACCGCGACCGGGTGATCCACACCACCGCCTTCCGGCGGCTGGAGTACAAGACCCAGGTCTTCGTCAACTACGAGGGAGACTACTACCGCACCCGCCTGACCCATAGCCTCGAGGTCGCCCAGGTCGCCCGCTCCATCGCCCGGGCCCTGGGGCTCAACGAGGACCTCGCCGAGACCATCGCCCTGGCCCACGACCTCGGCCATCCCCCCTTCGGCCACGCAGGCGAGCGGGTCTTGAACGAGTTAATGCGCGATCACGGCGGCTTCGACCACAACCGCCAGTCGCTGCGCATCGTGACTTACCTCGAGGAGCGCTACCCCGGCTTCAGGGGCCTCAACCTGACCTGGGAGACCCGTGAGGGCCTCATGAAGCACGAGACCCTCTACGACAGCCCACAAGAGGGCGTGCGCCTCGAGCGCAGACCCAGCCTCGAGGCCCAGGTCGTGAACCTGGCCGACGAGATCGCCTACAACGCCCACGACCTCGACGATGGACTGCGCTCGGGTCTGCTGCAACCGGCCCAGCTCGGTGAGGTGAGGCTCCTGGCTGAGCTGGCCGAAGAGCTGGGCTTCAGGCTCGAGAGCTTGAGCGAGTTCCAGCGCCGCGTCTTCATCCGCGAGTTGCTGGGCCTGATCATCACCGACTGCGTCAAAGCCACCCACGAAGCCCTGGAAAAGCACGCCATCACCAGCCTCGAGGCCGTGCGGGCTCACCCCTCGCTGTTGGCGCGCTACTCCGAGCAGCTCAAGCCCCGCCTGGCCGAGCTGCGCCGCTTCCTCTTCGCCAACCTCTACCGCCATTACTACGTCGTGCGCCAGGTGAGCAAGTCGAAGCTGGTGCTCGAGCGGCTCTTCGAGAGCTACACCCGCCAGCCCGACCTGCTGCCGCCGGGCGTGCGCAAAGCGCAGGACGGCCAGGGCCTGCACCGGGCGGTGTGTGACTATCTGGCCGGGATGACCGACCGCTATGCCCTAGACGAGTACGCCAAGCTCTTCGAGCCCTATGGGCGATGAGGAGCAACTTGCACGCCAGGCCTGCGGGTTATCCGCGTCCGTTGAGCGCTTCTTCTCCCGGCATCCTCAGCCAGCACCCCTCACCGCATGCTTGCGGTGAGGGGTGCTCGTGGGAATCACGCCTAGCCGCACTTGCTGTAGCCACAGCTATAGCACTTGACGCAGCCCTCCTCACGCACTAAGTTCTCGTCGCCGCACTCCGGGCACTTGCCCGCCCGGTGCACAGCCGCAGGCTGTCCCGATAGGGGATCGTCCGCCCGGTGCACGGGCCCTGCCCGTCCCAACAGGGGATCGTCCGTGGGCTTGGCGGGCTTAGCGCTCAGGATGTAGGCAGGCGGGGTCAGGGGACGCTGGGGGGTTTGGAGGACCACATCCCGATGTACAGCCGCAGGCCGCCCCGATGGGGGATCGCCCTCGCTCGAGGTAGCGCGACGGCTTTCCTCGAGGACCACGGCTGCGCTGGTCTCCAGGGCCACCGCGATGAGGTCGGCCTTGGAAGTCACGAAGCGGCCCTGGTAGTTGCCGTAGAGGCCACCGTTGATGCCGCGCAGGGTCTTGATGAGGGCCTCAGCGGGCACGCCGTACTGCAAGGCGATGGAGATGACCCGGCCCAGCGCCTCACTGTCGGCGTTGGCCTCGTCGCCGGCCTTGCCCGAGGTGAGGATGACCTCCACCGGGTGCTCACCCTGCAGGTTGACCGTCACCAGGAAACCCCGGCGGGTCCCGTCGGCGGCGGTGAGCTTGACCATGTCGGTATAGCCCACCAGGCGGCCCGTGCGCTCAAAGACCGGCTGACCCACCTTGTTCACAGGCGGGCTCGGCACGTCCAGCAGCGCCGGCTGCACCACCGTGCTCCCCTCGGCGTTTTGCGCCTGGCGCTTTTCGTCTTGCGAAGCCTTCTCTTCCTTGCTCACCGAGAGCACCTGGAACTGACGGCTGCCGTCGCGGTAGACCGTGATCCCCTTGCAGCCGGTGAGGTAGGCTTCGGTGTAGGCGGCCTCTACGTCCTCCACGGTAGCGTGGTTGGGGAGGTTAATGGTCTTCGACAGCGAGTTAGCCGCGTAGCCCTCGGCGTCGAAGGCCCGCTGTACCACACCCTGCATGCGCACGTGGTCCAAAGGCGGCACGTCGTGAGCCCCCTCGAACACGGCGGCAATGCCCGCGGGGATACCGCGGAGGCCCTTCACGGTGCCGTGGTTGGCCTGGATGGCCTCGATGAGCCGGTCCCAGTCCCACTTGCCCTCGGGCGTGGCGAAGGCCTCGCTGGCGGGGTACTGCTCCATCAGCTCGACGAACAGTGGGTGCAGCAAAGCCTTGTACTGCCCGCCGATGCGCCGCCACATGAAGGGCGAGAACACGGGTTCGATGCCGCTCGAGACGCCCATGAGCATGCTGGTGGTGCCGGTGGGGGCCACCGTGAGCACCGCCACGTTGCGGCGGGGGCGGATGCCCAGCGCCTCAAAGGCCGCGGGGTTGTCGCGGTAGAGGGGGAACACCCCCCGCTCCTCGCCGAGCTGCTCGGAGGCTTTGATGGCCTCCTCGCGCATGGCGCTCATCATCTCGGCCACCGCCTGGCGCCCGGCCTCCGAGGCGTAAGGCAGGCCCAGCTTGATGAGCGCATCGGCCAGGCCCATCACCCCCAGGCCCAGCCGGCGCAGGGTCTGGCTGGCGACGCGGTTGTCCTCGAGGGCGAAGACGTTCACGTCGAGCACGTTGTCGAGGAAGCGGATGCAGGTGCGCACGTCCTTGCGGAATTCGGCGAAGTTGAACCGCCCACCCTCGACGTAGGCCGCCAGGTTGATCGCGCCCAGGTCGCAGGGCTCACCCACGGTGAGCGGGATTTCCCCGCAGGGGTTTGTGCTTTTTATTACGTACTTTTCCCCTAGGTTCTTCAGCGCCGAGAGCTCGTTGATGCGGTCAACGAAGATCAGGCCCGGCTCACCGGTGGCCCAGGCGTGCCAGGCGATCTCGTGCCACAGCCACTTCGCGGGCACGCCCAGGCCTACAGGGGCACCGGCTTTGTCCTGGAAGGAATCTGCCCCCAGGCGGTAGACGGGGATGGGGCGGGCGCCGTCGGCCTCGCGATCGGGGAGGTCGGGGAGAATGCCCGTGTACTCCCCTTCCACCGCCACAGGGTAGTACTTGCCGGGCACCTCGACCGGCTCAACGTTCCACAGGCCGTCGGCCTGGAGGGTGCTCCAGAAAGCCTCGGTGACCAGGATGGAGATGTTGAAGGTGGAGATGTCGCCCTCGGCGGCCTCGCGGTCGAGGTCCTTGGCGGTGAGGAAGTCGAGCAAGTCGGGGTGGTCGATGGAGAGGGTGGCCATGCCCGCCCCGCGCCGGGTGCCCCCTTGGCGCACCACCCTGAGCACCGGCGAGTACACGTAGCGCAGCGTCGCCACCGGGCCGCTCTTCTCCGCCCCCAGGTTGGCCCACTCCAGGAAGTTGTCGAAGATTTCCACCAGGAAGCTCACCGGACCGCTGCTGGTGCCACCCGAACCCTTGATGGGAGCACCTTCCGGGCGCAGGGCGCTGAAGTCAACGTGGGGTTCGGCGTGGGTAGTGGCCAGTCGAATGGCCTCTCGCGCCGTGTCGATGATGCCGCCCATGTCGTCGGGGATCACCATGGCAGCAGCGGGCTTTTCCCGCACGGTCATAACCCCGTGGCGGCGGGCCAGCGCGGCGAGCTCGGGGCTCACCAACCCGTACACCACGCGGGTCCAGTTACGGATGGTAACGCTCTCCTTCTCGCCATCGGGGTTGATGGGTGGGCGCATCAGCCCGCGGATGAAATCTTCGACGTCGGCGTGGGCGGCGCTCAAATAGGCGAAGCCGCGCACCGTGCCGCGGGAGCCTGCGCTTTTACGGGAGACATAAGGGTCGAGGTTGACCCCGTTACCCCCGCCCACCTTGGTCACCAGGGCGAGCTTCTTGGCCACCTCGAGCACCCCCTCGAAACTCGCGGGCTCGTGCTCGGTGGCCCCCTGCACAAAGCAGTTGAGCACGTTGCCGTGCTGGGTTCCCGCCCCCGCCAGCACCCGCCCGCCAGGGCAGAAGCGCTTGGAAGCCATCAAGCGGTAGAACTGCTCGCTCCAGTAGGCGCGGTTGTGCTCAGACTCCGGGAGGGCCACCCAGTCGGCCACCCGGCGAAACATGCCAAATACGTCCCCGTCACCATCCTGCATATACTGCCGCTTGGCAATTGAGCGGGCGTGATCGTCAAAAACTGCAGGTTCAAAGGCGTCCATGCTCCCTCCAAAAATTCACAACACCACCCCAGGCCCGTTCACACGGCCCTATATATTGGGGTTCCTACTGGCGATACTACTACCTATAGTGGGCAAGCCGCAAGGTGCGATCATTACAATCTTTAGGGGAACGCGCACAGGATACCGTTCACCTCATCGGGAAAGCAAGTGGCGAGGGCCTTCGTCTAAGTACCCGGGTTCGGCCATCCCACATTGCGCTTGCCGTGGGAGCCCTAGCCAAGTCGGCGGGCGGACACTTCGCGGTGCGCGATGGGGCCAGCTCAAAGCCCAGGCTCTGTTGGATACACCCACTCTATTATGTTAACACAGTAAACGCACCTCAGTCTTTGGCTGCAAGCACATTTGATGCAGAAGCCCTAACCCCGAAGCTGCCACACCGCCAGCGAGAAGGGCTCCTGGGTGTAGCCCTGGAGGCTGCCGCCGTGGCAGAGCACCTCATTGCCGCTGAGCAGCTCGAGCGCCACTTCACCTCGAGGCCAGATCCCGTGCAGGGGCACCGTCACCCTCCAAGGCTCATCGGAGGCATTGACCGTAACCACCACGCCCTGCTCCCCCTCCGCGCGGGCAAAGGCCAGGTGGCGATCCTGGGCGTAAAGCCGCAGGTAGCGACCTCGCCGCAGCAGCGGGAGTTGCTGGCGCAGGCGGCTCATGCGCCGGACCGCTTGGTAGATGCCTCTCTCCCATTGCTGCTCGTTCCAAAGCATGCCCCGGCGGTTGTCGGGGTCGTGGTCACCGAGAAGGCCGATCTCGTCGCCGTAGTAGACCGTGGGTGCACCGGGCAGGGTGTAGAGCAAGGCCAAAGCCAAGGCGGCGCGCCGCGCGTCGCCGCGCATGAGGCTGCGCAAGCGGGGAGTGTCGTGGGAGGACATGATGTTCATCTGCGCCAGCACGATCTCCCAGTCGTAGCGCTCGAAGAGGTGTTCCAGGCGGTGGCTGAAGGCCAGGGCCTGCAGCGTCTCCACCCGCCCCAACCCGCTCTTGGCCGCAAGGTCGCGGTCGAGGATTCCATCGCCTACAAAGCCCAAGATGGCCCGCCCCAGCGGGTAGTTCATCACCGCGTCGAACTGGTCGCCCTGGAGCCACCGGCTGGCGTCGTCCCAGATCTCCCCCACGATGTAGGCATCGGGGTTGATGCTTTTGACCCGTCGGCGGAACTCCCGCCAGAAGGAGTCGTCGTCGATCTCGTTGGGCACGTCCAGTCGCCAGCCGTCGATGCCCAGGCGAATCCAGTGCTCGGCCACCGCGAAGAGATACTCACGCACTTCTGGGGTGCCGGTGTTGAACTTGGGCAGCTCGGGGTTGTCCCACCAGGCGGCGTAGTTGGCCTTGCGCTCGTAGGCGTTTAGGGGCCAGCCGTAGATGTGGAACCACCCGAGGTAAGGCGACTTGGGGCCGTTCTCGAGGACGTTCTGAAAAGCGAAGTGCCCACGTGAGCAGTGGTTAAACACCGCGTCGAGCACCACCCGGATTTCGCGCTTGTGGGCCTCCTGGAGCAGGTGGGCAAAGGCGGCGTTGCCCCCCAGCATCGGGTCGACCTGGAAGTAGTCGGTGGTGTGGTAGCGGTGATTGGCGGTGGAGGCGAAGATGGGGCAGAAGTAAATGGCGTTGAAGCCCATGTCCTTGATGTAATCGAGCTTTTCGGCCACGCCCCAGAGGTTGCCCCCCTTGAAACCGCGCAGGGTGGGCGGCGAGTCCCAGCTTTCAAAGTGCGAGGCCAGTGGGGTGGGCATCCCCAGCGGGCCCGCACCCCGTGCGAAGCGGTCCGGGAATATCTGATAGAACACGGCGTCTTTTACCCAGTCGGGTGTCATGCGGCTCCCTCCAGGCCCGCCCGTGCGGGTGGGCGTTTCGGTATACCCGTGTAAGTCTAAGCGATCGGCGCGGCCGCTGCGACGGCTCGAGCGCCCGCGCCGTCAGAGGAGGCCCTCGAGCACCCGCGCGAGTTCGATGTGCAGACGGTGTGATCCGCGGTGCACGCTAAAGTGGCCCAGAAAGGGCGCTCCGGCCAGGTAGAGATCGCCCAGGAAATCCAGGGCCTTGTGGCGCACCGGCTCGTCGGGGAGGCGGGGAGTGTTGAGGCTAGAGGTCTGGCTGTAGACCAAGGTGTTTTCCAGGCTCGCTCCGTGGGCCAATCCCTGGGCCCGCAGGGCCTCGAGGTCCTGTATGAAGCCGAAGGTGCGGGCCTCGGCCACCTCCATCAAACGGCTGGGCGGGCTCTCGAAGCGGCGGTAGCCGATGAGGGGGTGCTTGAAGGTGATGGTCACACTCAGGCGGAACTCGAGGGCGGGCTCGGCCACCAACTGCCCCTGCTGCTCCTGCAGCCGCACGGGACGCGGCAGAGGGCGCGGCGGGAGGGGGGTGGCGGGAAGGGGCTCGAGCGCCTTCAGCCATTCCCGGGCGCTGCCGTCGAGGATGGGAATCTCCGGCCCCTCGACCTCGATCAGCAGGCCCCGCCAAAGCTCCTTGAGCCACAAGGCCCCCAGCAGGTGCTCGACGGTGGCCACTCGAGCAGTTCCCACCCCCAGCGCCGTGCAGCGCAGGGTATCCACCACCGCGCTCGCCCTGGCCGGGATTTCCAGCCCGTTGACCCAAAAGCGCACCGGCCCCTCGGCCTGGTGAAAGCGCACCGTGGCTCTTTGACCGCTATGCAGGCCAACCCCCGAAAGCTCAATCATCCCGTACCCTCAAAAGCGCTCTCAAACGTCGCTCCACCGTTGCCAGCCAGTCCAGCAGGGCCAGCCTGCGCCAGTGCTCGCGTAGGGGCTTAGAAGGAATACCCCCGGCCCAGGTCTCCCCCGCCGGAACATCCTTGCTGATGCCGCTCCCGCCCGCAATGCGAGCCCCACGCCCGATGCGGACGTGATCGGAGACCACCACCTGCCCGCCCATCACCACCCCATCCTCGATCACCACGCTACCGGCGATGCCGCTGAAACCCACCATCACCACACCCCGCCCGATGCGGACGTTGTGGGCGATGTAGCAGCGCCCACCGATCTTGCTGTAAGCCCCTACCACGGTGTCGCCCACCAGGCTGCGCTCGAGGATGGTCCCCGCCCCGATCTCGGCCCCTTCCTCGATGACCACACCCCCGGTGTGGGGCAGGCGCTGGCCGTCCTGGAAGCCAAAGCCCACCGCGCCCAACACCGCGCCGGAGAGGATGCGGCTCTTGGGACCCAAGCGGGTGTTGCGGTGCAGGGTGACGTGGGCCTCGAGCAGCGCCCCCTCTCCCACCCGACAGCCGGGCCCGACATAGCTGTACGGCCCGACCACCGCCCCCGCCGCCACCTCGGCCCCGGCGCAGATGGTGGCGAAGGCCCCCACCCGCGCGGTAGGGTCCACCCGGGCCCCCGCTTCGACGAGGGCGCTCGGGTGAATGCCAGGCGCAGCCCAGAGCTCGGGCGGCTCAAACAAGGCCAGCAGTTTAGGCCAGACCGCCCCTAGCGAAGCCACCCGCACCACACTGCGGCCCTCGAGCGGCGGCAGCTCCTCGGACAGGACCAGCGCGGCCCCGCTCTGAAGGGCCTGGGGCAGGAATTGGGGCTCCCGCACGGCGACGAGCTCGCCAGGCCGGGCCATCTCGGGGGGCGCGAGGTGCGAGACCTCGAGGTCGGGCCCCTCGAGCCGCCCCTCGAGCGCGCGTGCAACTTCCGACAGGCGCATCGTCTCGCGGGATCAGCTCAGCGCCGGAGCACGTTGTCGGAGGAAACCAGCGCATCCTTGAGCACGTGCAGCATGTCCAGCGCCTTACCCGTGCCCACCGCCACCGCCTCCACCGCGTTCTCGGCCACCACCACGGGCACACCCGTGGCGTCTTGCAGCAGCAGGTCGAAGTTTTTGAGCAGTGAACCGCCCCCCGAGAGCAGGATGCCCCGGTCGATGATGTCGGAGATGAGTTCGGGGGGAGTGGTCTCGAGGATACCCTTCACGCCCTGCACGATCTTTTCCAAGGGCTCTTGCAGCGCATCGACGATGTCCTGATCGGCGACCTCGATGGTCTTGGGTAGCCCCGTGATCAGGTCGCGCCCGCGTACCTCGGCCACCAAGCGCTCATCCTCGGGCATGAGCTTGGCCGCCCCGATCTTGATCTTGAGGTCCTCGGCGGTGCGCTCGCCGATGAGCAGGTTGTACTTGTTGCGGATGTGGCGGATGATCGCCTCATCGAACTCGTTGCCCGCGACCCGCAGGCTCGTCGAGTGCACGATGCCCCCCAGGCTGATGACGGCAATGTCGGAGGAGCCACCACCGATGTCGACGACCATGCTCCCGGTGGGTTCGGCAATCTTGATCCCCGCGCCAATCGCCGCCGCCAACGGTTCATCGATGAGGAAAGCCCGCTTGGCCCCGGCTTCCACGATGGCCTGCACCACCGCGCGGCGTTCGACCTCGGTGACACCAGAGGGCACCCCTACCATCACCTGGGGCCGGGAGAAGCGCGGCCCGGTGAGCACCTTGGCCAGGAAGAGCTTGAGCATCTTCTCGGTCAGGGTGTAGTCGGCGATCACCCCATCCTTGAGGGGGCGCGCCGCGACGATGTTACCCGGCGTGCGACCCAACATGCGGTAGGCTTCAGCCCCCACCGCCTTGACTTCCTTACTGCCCTGCACCACTGCGATAACCGAGGGTTCCCGCAGCACAATACCCTTGCCCCGCACATAAATCAGCACCGACGCGGTGCCGAGGTCAATGCCAATGTCCTGTCCGCCCAAGGAGAAGAGTCCAGCCATATCGCCCCATTCTATAGGGATTCAGAGGACACCGTACATCTTCAAGGGCTGGTCGATAAGCGCTTTAGGCAAGGCGCAAGACCCCCCGTTTTGCGTATGGCGGCTGCATTCGGCGTATGCCTACTTCGCGAACTCCACCGCCCGGCTCTCGCGTACCACCGTCACCTGCACCTGACCGGGGTAGTTCATGTCGCGCTCAATGCGCCCGGCGATCTCCCGCGCCAGCAGGGTGGCCTTGGCGTCGGTGATCTTGTCGGGCTTGACGATGACGCGCACCTCGCGCCCGGCCTGCACAGCGAAAGCCTGGTCCACGCCGGGGAAGCTCATGGCGATGCGCTCGAGCTGCTCCAGGCGCTGGATGTACTCCTCGAGGCTCTCGCGCCGAGCTCCAGGACGGGCGGCACTGATGGCATCGGCGGCAGCAGCCAGCACCGAGTAGAGGGTCTCGCCGTTTTCGGGGTCGTGGTGGTGAGCGATGGCGTCGATGACCTCTTTGGGCTCGCCGAAGCGGGAGGCCAGGGTGATGCCGATCTCGACGTGGGTGCCCTCGATCTCGCGGTCTACGGACTTGCCGATGTCGTGCATCAGACCCGCCCGCCTCGCCAGCGCCGCGTCAAGGCCAAGCTCGCTGGCCATGATGCCGGTGAGGTGGGCGACCTGCACGGAGTGCTTGAGCACGTTCTGGCCATAGGAGCTGCGGAAGTGCAGGCGACCGAGCAACTGCACCAACCCCGGCTTGAGGCCGACCACGCCCGCCTCGAGCGCGGCTTCTTCCCCGCGCTCGTAGATGTAGGTCTTCATCTCGTTCTTAGCCTTCTCCACTACCTCCTCGATGCGGCTGGGGTGGATGCGCCCGTCGGCCACGAGCTGCTCGAGGGCCATCTTGGCGATCTCGCGGCGCACCGGGTTGAAGCTGGAGAGCAGCACAGCTTCGGGGGTGTCGTCGATGATGAGGTCTACGCCGGTGAGGGCCTCAAAGGTGCGGATGTTGCGGCCCTCGCGCCCGATGATGCGGCCCTTCATGGCGTCGGAGGGGATGGGCACCACCGACACCGCCAGCGCCGCCGCCGTCTCGGAGGCCTGGCGCTGCATGGCCTGGGCCAGCAGTTTCTGGGCCTCGCGCTTGACCTCGAAGCGGGCCTTCTCCAGGCTGGCCCGCACCCGCTGGGCGCGTTCTTCCTCGAGTTCGGCTTCCAGGCGGGTGAGCAGCAGGTTACGGGCTTCCTCTTGGCTCATGCCCGCAACCTCCTGCAGCTTGAGGTCGATCTGGCGCTCACGGGCAGACAGTTCGGCTTCCCGTGCATAGAGCGCCTTTTCCTGAAGGTCGAGCTTTTCCTCCTGCTCGTCGAGACGGGCGGCGCGGGCGTCGAGCTGCTCGCCGCGGCGGGCCAGCCGCTCACCCTCGCGTTTGAGCTCCTCGCGCTCGGCCCGCACCGCCGTGAGGTCGGACTGCAGGCGCTCGCGCTCGAGCTTCAGCGACTCGCGCTCGGCGGCCAGCGCCGTTTGCAGGCGCTCGCGCTCTTCGGCGATACGGGCACGCACCCGGTTTTCGGCGTCGGCGCGGATGCGCTCGGCCTCGGCCTGAGCCGCCTCACGGGTGGAGCGGGCTTCGTTCTGGGCGGTGGCGGTGAGCTCGCGGGCCTGGGCGCGGGCGTTTTCCAGCAAGGTCTGAGCTTGCGAACGCGCGGTCTCCAGGGTGGTCTGGGCGTCCTTGCGGGCCGCGTCCAGCATGGCCTGGGCCTCCTGACGGGCGGCCTCGAGCGCGCTCTTGTCCAGTTCGGCAATCCGATTCGCACGCTGCCAGAGCATCACCACCGCTACCAGCAGCACCACCACGATCAACATCAACGCAATGTCCAATGGGGTCATTAACAACCTCCTCGAGGAAGCACCAACCGACGTACAGCCGAGAACTACCTCCACCCAAAAGCGTCCGAGCGGCATTGTCCCAACAGGGGATCGTCCGCCCGGTGCACGGGCCCTGCCCGTCCCAACAGGGGATCGTCCACCTGAGAACCAGGTTCAAGCCCGGCCAACCACGAAAAATCCCCCAGGTGCGCCGCAGCGCATCGAGGGGGTTGGGGGGAGTAAAGGGTGAGTAGCGGGCAGTCATGGCGTCAGGTTGGGGAACCCTCGCCCCGACCTGAGCGGCACGATAGGATCAGATTGATTCAATCCAGGCTTGCCAAATGCTTCAATCCAAACCTCAGCGTTCTCAGGTAGGGCTACCCGGCTACTAGGCTTCGGCTTCGGCGGGGGCTGGGGTGGAGGGGGTCTCT
The DNA here is from genome assembly GCF_000373205.1 of Calidithermus timidus DSM 17022. Lineage (NCBI taxonomy): Bacteria > Thermotogati > Deinococcota > Deinococci > Thermales > Thermaceae > Calidithermus > Calidithermus timidus. The sequence continues at coordinate 105,244 of NZ_KB890688.1, read as the reverse complement.
TCGTCTTCACCCGCTACCAGGTTGAGCGGGAGGTTGCCAGACTGGGCGAGCACCTTCTCGCGGATTTCCTGAGCCATCTTGGGGTCGCCTTTGAGGTACTCGGCGGCCTTTTCTTTGCCCTGCCCCAGACGAACTTCGCCATAGGACAACCAGGAACCCGACTTCTGAATCACCTCGGCAGCCACCGCCACCGTGACCAGATCGGCCAGGGGGTCAATCCCCTTACCATAGTAAAGCTCAATCTCGGCTTCACGGAAGGGTGGGGCTACTTTGTTCTTGGTTACCTTAACCCGCACCCGGTTGCCTACCGCGTCGTTACCGACCTTGATGGGCTGGCCCTGGCGGCGCACGTCCAAGCGTACCGAGGCGTAGAACTTCAGGGCCCGTCCCCCCGGCGTAGTCTCGGGGTTGCCGTACATCACCCCCACCTTCTCGCGGATCTGGTTGATGAAGATGGCGGCGGTGTTGCTCTTGGAGAGGGCGGCGGTGAGCTTGCGCATGGCCTGGCTCATCATGCGCGCCTGCAGGCCCACGAAAGCGTCGCCCATCTGGCCTTCGATCTCGGCCTGGGGGGTGAGGGCCGCCACCGAGTCGACCACGATCACGTCCACAGCCCCCGAGCGGGTGAGGAGTTCGACGATCTCGAGAGCCTGCTCTCCGGTGTCGGGCTGAGACACCAGCAGGTTTTCCACGTCCACCCCCAGGCTGCGGGCGTAGTTCGGATCGAGGGCGTGCTCGGCGTCTACGAAGGCGGCTACCCCACCGGCCCGCTGGGCCTGGGCCACGATGGAAAGCGAGAGCGTGGTCTTACCGCCCGACTCGGGACCGTAGATCTCGATGATGCGCCCACGGGGAATGCCCCCCACCCCCAGCGCCAGGTCCAGGGCCAAGCTGCCGGTGGAGATCACGTCGATGTGCTGGCGGCTGGCCGCGCCCAGACGCATCACCGCGCCCTTGCCAAAATGCTTCTCGATGGCCTTGAGCGCGTTGTCCAGCGCTTTTTGTTTCTCCTTGTCCATGGTCATGCCTCACGTCCTTTCAGTTCAAACTCACGCAGCACGTGGTAGAGCGAGCCCCTTGGAGAGAGTTCGGATCGCACCAGGCTGATCTTGCGTACCTCAAAGGCCTGGTCCAGCACCACCGGACCGACCCTGGGAGCGGGACCTTTGCGGCGAGCGAGGGTGATGTGGGCCTTAAAGGGTTTCGCGTCGCCCAGGTCGGGCAGGGCTGCCCGCAATCCCACGGCCAGGGGCTCGAGGCCCGCCCCCTCGGCCTTGACGAACCACACCCGAGGGGTGCCGTCGGCGGGGAAATAGCCGGTCCCGCCGATGCGCAGGCTGAAGGGCGCCACCTGCCGGGCTACCGCTTCCCCCACCCTCGCCACCTCGTCCAGGCGTTCCCTGCTCACCTCGCCCAAGAACATCAGGGTCAGGTGCAGTTGCTCGGGGGGGGTGGGCTTCCAGTTCTTGTAGCCTTTGAGCTTACGCTGGGCCTCCTCGAGCAAGGGCCGCAGGTTCCGCGGAACGAAGATGGCGTAGAACAGCCGCAGGGTTCCGGGCCCGGGGGCTATGTCGTGAATCCTCACCGCTGCACCTCGACGCCCAGCAGTTCCTGAGTCAGCATGAACAGCGCGGCATTGGCCGCCCGCTGGCGCACCGCATCGCGCGAAGGAGCGGGCAGGCGATAGGGCCGGGCCGCGGAGCCCGTGGGCCCGGCTAGGCCCACGAAAACCGTTCCGACGGGGTGGCCCTCGAGCTCGTCCGGGCCGGCCACCCCGGTGGTGGCGAGGGCATAGGTGGCCCCCAGGGTATTTCGGACTGTCTCTGCCATGGCGATGGCACAATCCCGAGAAACCGTGCCCCGCTCGACTATTTCCTCGGGTACTCCATAGCGCACCTTAGCCTCCGGGCTGTACGATACCACGCCGCCCAGGTAAACCCGCGAAGCGCCGGGAACCTCGCTCAGCAACGAGCCCAGCAGGCCCCCGGTGAGCGACTCCATGGTGGCGAGGGTTGAGCCCCTTGCCTCGAGCGCCCCCAACAGCACCTGGGCCAGGGTGTCGTCGTCCTCGCCCCACACCGCGCGGCCCAGCCTGGGGCGGATGGCCTGGGCCAACCGCTCGACCTCCGCGGGTTCTCCCCGGATGACCACCTCGACCCCGTGGGGCTTGGCGTAGGTGCCCACCTCGGCCTGGCCCTGCCGCACGAACAGTTCGCCCAGCTCCTCGGTGATGGCCGACTCTCCCAGGCCAAAGGTTTTGAAGACCTTCTGGGCATAAGCCCGAGAAGGCAACCCTAGCTGGGGCAAAACCCGCTGCCACATGGGCCGCCATTCGGCGGGCGGGCCCGGCAGGGCGATGAGGTCGAAACCTTCCTTGCGCACCCACCAGCCCGGCGCGGTGCCGCGCGGATTGGGCAACCAGCTCGCCGAGGGGATCTTCATGGCCTGCTTGCGGTTGGCCTCGGGCATCTTCCAGCCGCGCCGGGCGAAGAGGTCCTCGAGCCAACGCAGCACCTCGGGGTCGAGTTCCATCGGCTCGCCCAGAGCGGCGGCGATGGCCTCGCGGGTCACGTCGTCGGGGGTGGGCCCCAGCCCACCGGAGAGCACGACCAGGCGAGCACGGCTCAGGGCTGAGGCAATTTCGGCGCTGAGGGCCTCCAGGTCGTCGGATACGCGCAGGGTGCGCCGCAGCTCAACGGCGTAGGGGCGTAGGCTACGGGCGATCTCGGCGGTGTTGGTGTCCACCGTTTCGCCGTACAGAAGCTCGCTCCCCACCCCGATGATTTCTGTTAAAAACATAATCAGCTCCTGATAGTATAACTAATACTTAATCGGCTGTCCAGCGCCCAGCCCGATCATACCGCGGCGAAAGCGACGCGCCCAACCGCAGCCCCATCAGGTTGCGGCCTGGGGCGAGGGAGGCCACAGCGCCAGCACCTCCCACTCCTCGCGGCTGAGCTCAACGCCCTCGGGAAACATCTCGCTCACGTGACGGCGCAGTCGAGGAGCGTGCTCGGTCAGGTAGCGGTCGAGGGCGGCGCGGTCGTGGGCCTCGTAGCGGACGCGGTAGCGCCCAGGGGCCGAGCGGCTGAAGCTGGCCCCGGCGAAGGCGCCGGTCTTTAGCAGGTCGGGGATGTGTCGCTCGCACATGTAGCGCTCGTAAGCCGCGCACAAATCCGCACGCACCGTGGCCGTGATCTCGTAAGTCACCATCCCGGTCCTCCGCTTCGCTCATCGCAGGGGCAGCTCGAGCGCCCGCACCGAAGCCTCGCCCACCCACAGCTCTTCACCGGCTTGAACTTCCTTGCGCAGCAGCGCCAGGCCCAGCGGCCCCTCCTGGGGAGAAAGGGCCACCGTGCCCACCCTGCCCACCGCCTTCTCGCCGCGCCGCACCTCGGCTCCTGGCCCGAGCCCCTCCCCTCGCAGGGCCATCAGGCGGTAACGGGTGTTGCCCCGCGCCTCGAGGCGGGCCATGATCTCCTGGCCCAAATAGCAGCCCTTCTGGTAAGAAACCCGCTCCTCCAGGCCCACCTCCTGCGGTAATTCGCCCAAGGCCTCGAGGTTGCCCGCCACCCCCCGCTCGATGCGCCACAGGTCGTAGGCCCCAGAGCCCACCTCGACCCCACCGGCGCTCAATACCCGCTCGCGCAGCGCCTGGAGGCCTTCCAGCGGCACGATGAGCTCGAGGCCGTGGACGTGACGGGCCAGCAGCGCTCCCCCCTGCTCTACGAAGCTTCCCACCCGAGGCGCTTGCAGGACTTCGGCAGCCCGCGGGCCGATCAGCTCGAGCCGTGCGTAGCCCGGTAGCTCGGCGACTTCGACCTGATCGAAGATGATGTAGCGCAAAAAACGCTGGCGCAGCTCGGCGGGGCGATCGGTCGCCAACCACAAGCTCTCGGGGCGGTTAAAGACGCTGCCCAAGAACTCGATCTGACCCCGAGGGTTGAGGAAGAGGGTCTGAAGCCAGCCGCCCTGGGCCAGGCCCTTGACGTGCGAGGTGCACTGGTTGTGCAGGAAGTCCGTGCGGTCGGACCCGCGCAGCTCGAGCAGGCCCCCGTCGTGCCGGATTAGACCCGCCCCCTGACGCAGCGCGTCCAGTTCGGCCTCAGGGGGCATCGTGACGAGGCTTTTCATCCCCTCGAGTCTAGGGATGTGAAGCCACCGGCGGCGTAAGCCCCGGCTCAATCCCAAGCTACAGCGCAGGCCGCAATACCCGCACCCGGATGGCGCTCTCCTCGGCAGGCTCCTGCGGTTTTGCCGCCGGGGCGACACCCCCCGGACACAGCGCCAGCAGGGGCTTGGGGTCCAGGCCCAGCGCGAGGGCGTAGCTGCGCAAGTATCCCCGGGCCAGCACCGGCTCGGGAAGCCGCTCCCAGGCTTCGGCCTCGAGCGCCTCCACCACGGCAGGACGCAACTTCAGCCGACGCGCCAGGTCCCCAATCTCCAAGCCCCTCGCCCTCCGGGCCTCCCGCAGCCGCTCTCCAAACCCGCCCATGTCTACCCCCTTGACCTCCATTATCCACTCAAGCGCGCGGAGCAGCTCCCGTCTGGGCTTCAGCGTAGGATAATTCCATGACCCCTATCTCGACCTTTTCTCTCGTAGCCCGCGACCCTCAAAGCGGCGACCTCGCGGTGGCCGTGGCCAGCAAATTCCTGGCGGTGGGGGCGGTGGTGCCCTGGCTCGAGGCGGGTGTGGGCGCGGTGGCGACCCAGTCCTACGCCAACCCCAGGTTCGGACCCCAGGGGCTGGCGCTGATGAAAGCCGGAGCTGGGATGGAAGAGATCCTGGCGACCCTCCGCAGGACCGACCCGGGCTTGCACACGAGGCAGTTCGGGATGGTCAACGCCCAGGGCGAGAGCCTCTCCTTCACGGGCAACGAGTGCCACGGCTGGGCCGGGGGCAAGTCGGGCGAGAATTTCGCCGCCCAAGGCAATATCCTCAGCGGTCCCGAGGTGATCGACGCGCTGGTAGATACTTTCCTAAGCACCAGTCTGCCCTTCCCCGAGCGCCTGTGCGCCGCGCTGCTGGCCGCCGACCGGGCCGGGGGCGACCGACGCGGGCGACAATCGGCCTCGCTGACGGTGGTGGGGATCGGCAAGGGCTACGGCGGGATGGACCGCTGGATCGACTTACGCGTGGATGACCACCCCGACCCCTGCCTCGAGCTCTCCCGGTTGCTGGAGATCCACCGGCTGCTCTTCGACAGGAGCGAGAAGGCCGAGCCGCTTGGCCAGGAGGACATCGCCTGGATTCAGCGAACCCTCACCCGGCTGGGCCACTACTCGGGTGAGGTAACGGGAAGCTGGGACGAGGCCACAGAAAAAGCCTTCCGGGCGCTGGTGGGCATCGAGAACCTCGAGGAACGCTATGACGGCGGGCCCTACCTCGACCCGGTGGTGCTGCGCTACCTGAGGAACAAGCTAGGAGAGTAGGGTTTTCCGCCTGCCCGCAAGCACTGGATGCGATCCTCAAAGCTGTTGCACCACGGCGACCCCCCGCTCCTTGGCTTTGTACATGCGGCTGTCGGCCAGTTGGAGCAAGGCAGTCTGGTCGGCGGCCTCCTCGGGGAAGGTCGCCACGCCGATGTTGAGTCCCATGCACAGCCCCTCCAGGCAGATGGTTTGCACCAGGTTGGCGTAGCGCTGGGCTGCTGTGATGCTCCCCGGCAAATCGGCGTGGGGCAGAATGGCGGCGAACTCATCGCCACCCCAGCGAAACAGGCTGTCGCCCTTGCGCTGCTCGAGCAGCAGGGCTTGGGCCACGCGCACCAGCGCCTCGTCACCGCGGGCATGGCCCAGGCGGTCGTTGACCTGTTTGAAGCCGCACAAATCCATCACCAGCAGCGACAGCGGATAGCCGTGGCGTCTGGCCCGCTCGAGTTCCTCGCCCAGGCGGCGGTCGAAGGCGCGGCGGTTAGGCAACCCGGTGAGGGCATCGGTGAGTGCGGCTTCCTCGAGCAGCTTGCGGTTTCTGACCTCGTGCAGGATGGCGGCTACGGGAGCGCTGAAGAAGTGAGCCACCCCCTTCGAATAGCTATCGAAGGCTACCGGGTCGTGAAAGTTGTCGAGGTTGAGCAAGGCCAGCACCTCCCCCTGGTAGGGGATGGGCATGGTCAGGTTAGCCTGCAAGCGGTCTATAGCCGCGACCCGCTCGAGGGTGTCGTCGGGGGTGGTGCTGCGGCTGAGCTCAGCGATGGAGAGCCGATCGGTGCTGATGATGCGCGGCTCTCCCCGCTGCCAACCCGACCGGTCCCCGCCATACCAGATCAGGTGATCGGCCTCGGTGAAGTGCAGCCTAGCCAAGGGCGCCAGCTCAAAGCCCACCACGGCCTGAAAGTAGAAATTCTCTCCTTTGCGCACCAAAAGGCTGCCCTTTTCAGCACCCGGTACCAACCGTACCGCGGCCTCCAGCACCTGCTGGTAGACCCGAGCGGGCGGGGCTTCGACGGTATCGCGCGCCAGCTGCAGCAGAGCTTCCAGGCGCTCGTGGGTCAGCGCGGCCTCCAGGGCCAGGCCGATGGTGCGGCAAGCCGCTTGGAGCAACTCACGCTCGGCTTTGCGCCAGGCTCGAGGCTGCGGCTCGCCCAGGTAGAGCAGCACCCGCTGCCTTTGAGCGCCCGGCAGCGGGATGGGGTGGAGCACCAGGCCCTCTAGCCCCTCCAAAAGCGCCTCCAGAGGTGCGCCCTGGTAGGCCGAAGCGCGCTCGATGAACACCGGCTGGCCATCGCGATAAGCCTGCCAGACGAGGCTAGGGCCAAAAGGAATGCCGCTTTGGCTATCGCTGCCGTTCGAACCCTGGCGGGCCACCAGCAGCATTTGCGCGCCTTGCTGCATCAGGACCCCACCGTAGGGCAGGTTGAGGATGGGCATCAGGATTTCCAGCGCGCGCTCGAGGATGGCCCGAGGGGATTTGAGGGGCACCAGCGAGATGACCAGGTGGTTGAGCAGCTCGGTTTCCAGCTGTTCGGCCAGCCGTGAGAGCTGGGCGCTGACCGCGCGGGCGAAGCGCTCCAGGCCCTGGCGTTCGTCCTCGAGGAAGGGCCGGGCGCGCTCGAGGTTGAGCACCGCCACCACCTGATCCCCCTCCCACAGGGGCAGGGCCAGTTCACTGCCCCTGGAGGCGGAGGTGGCTGGAATGTAGTCCGGATCCCTGTTCACATCCCTGACGTACTGGGGCTGAGCGGTAGCGTAGGCCCGCCCAACCACCCCGGTAGCCGCGATGGCGTCGGGCAGGTGGGAAGTACCCGAGAAAGCCAGCCTACGAAAGCCCTCTCCGCTGGGTACCCAGATCGAGGCATGACCCTCTCCCTGGCGCTGTAACAACTCGGGGAGGGCGGCGAGCACTGCCTCGCGGGTGGGGAGCTGACCGAGCTCCTCGAGCACCCCTACCAGCAAAGCGAGCTGACGTTTGCTCCGGGCTTGTCTCCGTAGCACGCTATAGAGCCGCAGTCTTGCACGGCTACCCAGAAAAAGGCCTGTTAACAAGGCCATAGCCAACCAGGGTAAGTTAGATGCCTTAATCACTAGGGCCCCGATCCCTAAAGCGAGCCCGCCGGCAATCACCCCTCCCAACAGGCCATACAGCACGGCCAAAGCCGCCACCCCCATCATCAGGACACCCCATAGCGCTCAGCCGAACGTAGCCAGTACGTTGGGATCCAGGCCAGCACCGACGCCACGCCAGCACAATGACCCAGGCCATGAACACCCTGCCCTGCATTTGGGGCAAGTATACAAGCTTTTGATCAAATTTTTCACAAAACATCAACTTTACCCGCCAATGCCGTAGCTACCCCCCCATGCCGGGGCCTATTTCACGGGTATATGCCACATGGTGTTTTGCATCCAGAATACAAGCAAGCCTCGGTTGGGGTCGGCAGGTCTCCGTACACCCCAATGCATGGCCAATACGGGGGAGAGGCCCTAGTCGTAGCCCCGGGCCCAGCGGGTGAGCAATTCGACGACCTCGAGCGAATTTCCCAATCGGTAGGGGGCCAAGCTCTCCCCACCACCCACCTTGACCGCCGTACCGCCGAGTCTCAACACGGCGGCAAAGCCTTCCTCGTCGGTGCGGTCGTCGCCGATGAACACCGGGTGATGGGAAGGGTGATCCAGCATCAGCTGCTCCACCGCCCAGCCCTTGCCGTAGCCGATGGGCCGGTATTCACACACCTTCTTGCCCGGCATGGCCTCCCAACCCTCGGGCAGCGGCACCGCGGCTAGTAACTCAGCGGCTTTGGATTGCTGGGATTCCGGAGCGTCGCGGTAGTGCACCGCCAGGGTCCAGCCCTTGTCCTCCAGCCACAGCCCCTCGAGCGGCGGCAGCCTCGAGACGATGCGCTGGATGGCCTCGCGGTCGCGGGGCGGCTCGGGTCGCCCCGGCCACTCCAGCCCGTGCAGACCGATCACCCGCAGCCCAGGGAGCTCGAGGAAATCCAGGACTTCCTGCGCCCGACGCCCGGTGAGGACCATGATCTGGTGCTTCGGGTGGTGCTGCAGCGCCCGGAGCGCCTCCCGTGCACCACGCTGGGGGAAGGCCTGGCTGGGGTGGATGGCAATCGGGGCCAAGGTGCCGTCGTAATCGCAGATAACCAGCAGGGGCTGCCGGGCCAGCAGGGCCAGTTCCTCCGGGATCATCGGGCCTCCTCCAGCACGTGCAGGAAAGCCTTGGTCCACGTCGCCAAGTCGGAGCGGTGCAGTCGGGCTTTGAGGCACTCCAGGCGCTGCCGCCGCTCGGCCAGGGGCATGGACAGGGCCTGGCCGATGGCCCGCACCAGCCCGTCGTGGTCGTAGGGGTTGACCGACAAGGCTTCGGGCATCTCGGCGGCGGCCCCGGCGAACTCGGAGAGGATGAGCACCCCCTCCTCGGAGACGGCGGCGAACTCCTTGGCCACCAAATTCAGACCGTCGCGCAGGGGCGTGACCAACATCACGTCGGCAGCCAGGTAGTAGGCCACGAGCTCGAGGCGACCCAAGCCCCGGGTGATGTAGTGCACCGGGGTCCAGCCTGCCTGGCCATAAGCGCCGTTGATGCGGCCCACCAGACGCTCGAGCTGCTCGCGCAACTGCCGGTAGGCGTCCACCTGCTCGCGGCTGGGCACAGCGATCTGCACCAGGGTGAGCTGGCCATGGGCTTCGGGATGGCGTCCGAGGTATTCCCCGAAAGCCTCCAGCCGCTCGGGGATACCCTTGGTGTAGTCCAACCGGTCCACCCCCAAAATGAAGCGGGTGCCCACCTGCCGGCGCAGTTCCTCGGCGGCCTGGCGCACCTCGGGCGTTTGGGAAAGCTCGGCAAAGCTCTGGGCCTCGATCCCGATGGGAAGGGCCTCAACCCTCACCTCGCGTTGGGGCATCTGCACCACGCGGCCATCGTTGTCGTAGCCCAGCACGACGCGGCAGCAGGAGCGGAAGTGGCGGGCATACTCGGGGGTATGCACCCCCACCACGTCCGCACCCAGGATGCCCTCGAGGATCTCCCGATCCCAGGGTAAGGTACGAAAGACCTCGCTCGAGGGCCAGGGAATGTGCCAGAAAAAGCCGATCCTGGCCTCGGGCAGCGCCTCACGCACCAGGCGGGGCACCAGGCAGAGCTGGTAGTCGTGAATCCAAATCAAGTCGCCGGGCCGGTAAACCCGCACCACCGCCTCAGCAAAACGCTTGTTGACCCGCTGGTAGGCCCTCCAGTAGCGTTCCAAGTAGCGCACCCGGTTGAGGAAATAGTGGCTCATAGGCCACAGCGCCCGGTTGGAGAAGCCGTAGTAGTAGTCCTGGAGTTCACTCTCACGCAGGGGGAGGCGCTCGAGGCGGTAGCGCCCCTCCCCCGGTGGCAGTTCCACGCTGCGAATCTCGCTTTCCCCGTCACCCCAGGCGATCCAAATTCCCCCCCGCTCGCGCAGCACCGGGTCGAGCGCAGCGGTGAGGCCCCCTACCGCCGCCTTCCAGTGCAGTTCGTTCCCCTCGCGCACCGGGCTATAGGGTTCGCGGTTGGACAGCACGATCAGGCCCACGCGAGCTCCTCGCCTTCCAGCACGCTCTGATAGACCTCGAGGTAACGCGGCAGGATGTGCTCGGGCCGGAAGTGCTGCACCGCCCGCTCACGCGCTGCCCGCCCCATCTCAGCCTTGCGCTGGGGGTCGGCGAGGATGCCGAGCACGGCCTCGGCCATGGCCTCGGTGTGACCCACCGGGAGCAGGTGGCCGCTCTCGCCTTCCACCACCACCTCGGGCAACCCGCCAGCCTGGCTGGCCACCACCGGCACCCCGCAGCTCATGGCTTCCAGCGCTACCAGCCCAAAGGACTCCTCCTCCGAGGGCAGCAAGAACACGTCGGCCACGGCCATGAATTTCTCGATGGCCGGGGTGAACTCGATGAACTGCACCCGTCCGGCCAGCTCGAGCTCCAACGCCAGCTCCTGGCACTCCTGCCGCAGGGGACCGTTGCCGATCATCAGCAATCGGGCGGGGCGCTGGCTGGCGACAGCGGCGAAGACGCGGATGACATCCTGGGGACGCTTGACCGGACGGAAGTTGGAGACGTGCAGCAGGATGGCCTCTTCGGGCTGGGCGTACTTGAGGCGGCTCGCCGGGTCGGGATCGGGCTTGAAACGCTCGGTGTCCACCCAGTTGTAGATCACGTGGATGGGCCGCTCGATGCCCAGGTTGCGGCGGGTATCCTGCTCCAGCGAGCGCGAAACCGCTGTCACCGCGTCCGATTCCTGCACCGCGTGTTTGGTGGTGTAGGCGAAGGCGGGCTCGAGGCCCAGCAGCGTCACATCGGTGCCGTGCAGGGTGGTCACCACCTTGATGGGCAGGCCCATCTCGCGGGCCATTAGGGCGCTGGTGGCGTGGGGGATGGCGTAGTGGGCGTGGACGATTTCGATGCCGTGGCGCTCGACCACCTGGGCCAGGGCGTTGGAGGCGGTGAGGATGGTCATGGGCTCCTTGAACAGCGGGTAGTCGCCCCCGCTGATCTGGTGGAAGTGCAGGGTGCCCTGGCCCGACTTGCGGCCCATGCGGGTGAGCCAGCCCACCACGCTCTCACGGCTCTTCCTAAGCCACTGGCCCCAGCCCCTGGGGTTCTCTCCCAAGTCGCGGACCTGGGCGGGTGCGTGATCCCCCGCGATGGCCATGCGGTCGTCGGTGAGGCGGAAGGGGCGCTCGGTGGCGACGATGTGGACCTGGTGTCCCAAGCCCGCCAAGGCGATCGCTAGCTCGGTAGCTACCACACCCGAGCCTCCGGCGCTGGTGTGGCACAAAATGGCAATCTTGCGTCGGCTTTGCATAACTCCCTCCCTCCGCCGCAATGATGCCAGATCCAGCGGTTATTGCCCTGAAAGCAGCCTGAAGCCCCTCTGAACACCGGCTGAGGGGAAGCTGAGGATTTGGCTCACGCTGCGGCTTTGTGCCATTAATTGCCCTATGGCCGTACCTGCCGACGGACTGTGGTTCAAGGACGCGGTGTTCTACGAGCTGCACGTGCGTAGCTTCCAGGACTCCAACGCCGACGGGATCGGGGACTTCCCCGGGCTCACCAGCCGCCTGGACTACCTCCAGAAGCTGGGGGTGGACTGCCTGTGGCTCATGCCCTTCTACCCCTCCCCCCTGCGCGACGACGGCTACGACATCGCCGACTACAAGAACGTCAACCCCGACTACGGCACCCTCGACGACTTCCGCCGCTTCCTCGAGGAGGCCCACGCCCGCGGCCTACGGGTGATCGCCGACCTGGTGGTCAACCACACCTCCGACGCCCACTTCTGGTTCCAAGAAGCCCTCAAGGGCCCCGACAACCCCTACCACGACTACTACGTCTGGAGCGACACCCCCGACCGCTACAAGGAAGCGCGCGTCATCTTCATCGACACCGAGCACTCCAACTGGGCCTGGGAGCCGAGGGTGGGCAAGTTCTACTGGCACCGCTTCTTCTCCAGCCAGCCCGACCTCAACTACGACAACCCCCGCGTGCAGGAGGAGATGCTCGACGTGGTGCGCTTCTGGCTCGAGCTAGGCCTGGATGGCTTCCGCGTCGACGCCGTGCCCTACCTCTTCGAGCGCGAGGGCACCAACTGCGAGAACCTGCCCGAGACCCACGCCTTCCTGGCAAGGCTGCGCCGCTTCGTGGACCAGCACTTCCCCGGGCGGCTGCTGCTGGCCGAGGCCAACCAGTGGCCCGAGGACGTCATCCACTACTTCGGCACCGCCGAGAACCCCGAGTTCCACATGTGCTTCAACTTCCCGCTGATGCCGCGCATCTTCATGGCGCTGCGCCGGGAGGAGCGCCGCCCCATCGAGGAAATCGTGGGGCGCCTCCCCCCCATCCGCGAGGACTGCCAGTGGGCCATCTTCCTGCGCAACCACGACGAGCTGACGCTCGAGATGGTCACCGACGAGGAGCGCGACTACATGTACAGCGAGTACGCCAGGGAGCCGCGCATGAAGGTGAACCTGGGCATAAGGCGGCGGCTGGCACCCTTGCTCGAGGGCGGGCGGCGGCAGCTCGAGCTCGTCCACTCGCTGCTGTTCACCCTCCCCGGCAGCCCCATCCTCTACTACGGCGACGAGATCGCCATGGGCGACAACATCTACTTAGGCGACCGCCACGCGGTGCGCACCCCCATGCAGTGGAGCATCGACCGCAACGCCGGCTTCTCCCGCGCCGACGCCAGCCGCCTCTACAGCCCCGTGATCGTCGACCCACCCTACGGCTACCAGGGCGTCAACGTCGAGGCCCAGGAGCGCAGCCCCACCTCCTTCCTCAACTGGATGCGCCGCATCCTGGCCGTGCGCAAGCAGTACCGCGTGTTCGGCCGCGGCGAGATGATCTTCCTCCGCCCGCAAAACCCGAAGGTGCTGGCCTACGTCCTGAGCTACCAGGACCAGGAGGTGCTGGTGGTCAACAACCTCTCCCGCTTCTCCCAGCCCGTCGAGCTCGACCTGCGCCCTTGGGCCGGCAAAGTCCCCGTCGAGATGATCGGCGGCACCCCCTTCCCGCCCATCGGCGAACTGCCCTACTTCGTCACGCTGGGGCCGCATTCGTTCTTCTGGTTCCGGCTGGACGGGCAGTGACGGGGTGGCGTCAGCGGAAGGCCCGTGCAAAACCCGCCCCCGACTATCAACCATCGACATCCACGGGCTGCCGCCCCGTGGCCCACGCCAGGAAGCCTAGCCCCGCCAGCGCTGCTACTACCGAGGCTGAGAGCACGCCGATCTTGGCCTGGTTCAGCAGCGTGGCCGAGCCCTCGAAGGCCAGCGTCGCCACAAAAAGCGACATGGTGAAGCCGATGGCGCCCAGGAAGCCCGCGCCCAGGATCATGGGCCAGGTGACGCCCGCGGGGAGGGCAGCGATGCCGGAGCGCACGGCCAACCAGCAGACGCCGAAGATGCCCAGCGGCTTGCCCAGCAACAGCCCCAGCGAAGCCCCCAGAGCCACCTCGCCAAAGCTGGCTCCGGTGAGGCTCACCCCCGCATTGAAGAAGGCGAACAGCGGCATGATGAAATAGGCCGACCAGGGGTGCAGGGTGCGCTCGAGCCGATGCAGGGGGCTCTGGGCGTGGCGCAGGGTGTCCTCGAGGGAATCCATCTCGGCCTCGAGGTTCTCGGGGTCGCGGCGGGCGGCCTCGTCGAGGGTGGTCCGCAGGTCGGGGAGGGCGACCGCGCGGCGCAGGGGGACGGCGAGGGCGAGGAGCACCGCGGCCACCGTAGGGCTCACGCCGGACTCGAGCATGAAGTACCACATGAATGCCCCCACCAGCAAATAGGCGAAGAGATTGCTCACCCTGGCTCGTCCCATCAACAAAGCCACGCCGAAAAAGCCCAGCGAAACCAGCAGGGCGGCGAAATTGAGACCTTTGGTGTAGAAGAAGGCGATCACCAGCACCGCCCCCAGGTCGTCGACGATGGCAAAGGCAGTGAGGAACACCTTGAGCCCCAGCGGCACCCGCTTGCCCAAGAGCGACAGCACTCCGATGGCAAAGGCGATGTCGGTGGCCATGGGCACCCCCCAACCTGCCAGGCCATCACCCCCTGCGTTGGCGAAGACATAGATCGCCGCTGGCACCAGCATCCCGCCGATGGCCGCCAGAATGGTCAGTAGCGAGCGGCGAGGGTCGGAGAGTTCGCCCTGCACGATCTCGCGTTTGATCTCCAGGCCCACCAGCAAGAAGAAAAAGGCCATCAGCAGGTCCTTGACCCAGCTCGAGAGGGGTTTTTCCAATCCCCCCTCACCAAAGGAGATGCCGATGGGCAGCTCTTTGAGGCCGAAATACCAGCTCGAGGCCGCCGAGTTGGCGATGACGAAGGCAGTCAGCGCAGCCGCAAACAGGATGAAGCCGCCGCGGGCCTCACTGTTCCAGAAGTCGATAAAGGGTCTGACAATCGCGCGCATGGTTCCTCCCATACTAAAAGCGGAGCCCCTTTAACAGTCTCCGCCTTGCAGGCTGCCCTCCCGCTGACGAGCAGCGAAATTTGCCTGGAGTATACCAACAGCTCAGGCGGGTCGCCGAGCAAACTGGGGCCGGGGTTGAAGCGGCAGGCGTACCACGACGGTGGTCCCTTTGCCCGCCTGACTATCCACCTGGACCTCACCCCTGTGCTGCTCGATGATCCAGCGGGCAATCGACAGCCCCAGGCCGCTCCCTCCCTTGTTGCGGCTGCGGGCTGGGTCGGCGCGGTAAAAGCGCTCGAAGATGTGGGGCAGGTCTTCGGCGGGAATGCCGATGCCGGTATCGCTCACCGTGAGGCATATCCATTTCGGCTGCACCTGCAGGGCCAGCCGCACCACTCCCCCTTCAGGGGTGTACTTAATGGCGTTATCCAGCAAGATCAGCACCAGTTGCTTGAGGTGGTCCCTCTCACCCAGCACCCACCCCTCCTCCAGGCTCTGAGCCTCGAGCCGCTGACCCTTGAGCAGATAGCGAGCTTCGGTCAGAGCTTCCTGCGCCACGGCCTTAAGGTCTACGAGCGACTCCCGCAGAGGCAGGCCCGCGTCGTTACGGGCCAGGGTCAACAAGTCGTTGACCAGACGCGACAACCGCACCACCTCGCGCTCGGCCATCTGCAGGGTTTTCTCCCGCTCAGCATCGGGCATGTGAGGATAGCGCCGCAAGAGCTCGAGGTTGCCCTGAATAGCCGCCAGCGGAGCCCGCAGCTCATGGGACGCGTCGGCCACGAAGCGCTTCTGGGCACTGTCAGCCTCCTGAAGGCTGGCAAGCATCTGGTTAAAGGTTGTAGCCAGACGCGAGAGTTCGTCGGCCCCGGCACTGCCTTCGACCCGGCGCGAAAGATCACGCGAGCGGGCAATCTGCTGGGCTGCCTGGTTGAGCCGGTCGATAGGCCGCAGGCCGATGGCGGCCAGGGCCAGGCTCAACCCCAGCACCCCCAGCACCGATAGCACGATCAGGGCCACGAGCAGCAAGCCCAGTCGACGCACCGAGCGGTCCAGGTTGCCCAGGGGGGTCAGCGCCTCGAGGTAGCCCAGCACCTCTCCGTCGCGTTCCAGGCTCCGCACCAGCGTGCGCCAACGCACGCCCTCCGCCTCGATCAAACCAAAGGTCACTCCTTTGGGCGTCATACTGGCTTCTTCCCACCATGGCAGCACGCCCCACAGGCGCTGTGGGACCGGGGGCTGGGCCAGTGCGCGGATGGGGTCGGTGAGCGGCAGGACAGGCGCCTGACGCGAGGTGCGCTTGAGCTGGCCGCCGGGGCCGTAGAGCCGGAAGGCGACCTCGAGTTCGGAGAGGTCGGCCTCGAGCACGTAGGAGTTGCCTGCCGCGCGCCAGCCCGCGGCCACGTGGTTGGCCGAGAGCAGCAAAACCTGGTCGAGCAGGCGGTACTGTCCGCGCACGTAGGCTCCCCAGCCCAACAGCGCCACCAGCGCCACGATGAGGGCGGTGGTGCTGCCATACCACAGGGCCAAGCGCAGGCGGATAGACACGGCTCAACCCCTCCACACTGCCCTACCCTTCGGTAGGTGGGGTGCGCAAGACATACCCTACCCCCCGAATGGTCTGGATCAGGCGTGGCTCACCGCCGGCCTCGAGCTTCTGCCGAAGCTGCTTGATATACACCTCGACCACGTTGGGGTCACCGAAGAAGTCCTCCCCCCAAACGCGGTCGAGGATGCTGCTTTTGGAAAACACCCGCTCGGGGTTTTCCGCCAAGAGTTGCAGCAGGCGGTACTCCAACCCCGTGAGCTGGATCTCCCTGGATCCGCGAAAAGCGGTGTGGGCCAGGGGTTCCATCCTCAAGTCGGCGTAGGTGATCACCTCGGGCTGCCCCTCGTAGCTGCGCATCCGCGCGCGGATGCGCGCCAGCAGGATCTCGAAGCGCACCGGCTTGAGTACGTAATCGTCGGCTCCGGCCTCGAGGCCCATGACCTGATCGTCGGGGGCATCTTTTCCGGTGAGCATGATCACCGGGAGCTTTTCATTGGCCGACTTCAGCCGCCGCAGCACCTCGAGGCCCGAGAGCTCGGGCAACATCCAGTCCAGCACCACCAGATCGGGCATCTGTTCCCGCGCCATCCTCAGGCCCTCCTCCCCGGTGGTCGCGGTGTCCACGGCATAGCCCTCATAAGAGAGCCCGACCTTAAGGAAGTGGGTGATGCCCTCATCATCGTCGATGATGAGAATACGTTTCAGGACGATCACCTCCCCCTTTTTGATGATACACGCAGCCTCACTCAGCTAATCCTCAGCCTGGGCTCAGCCACCCTTTAGCTCCAGGACAGAGCCTATTCAGGAGAACCGCCTAGACTGCCCGCGGGAAGAAGGTGGCCTGCATATGGACTACAAGCGCATCCTCATCCCCGTCTACATCGGAGAAAACAGCCAACAAGTCGCAAGGGAAGGCCTAGAAATCGCACGGCGTTTCCGGGCCAGAGCCTGCTTTTTGTTTGTCAAGGATAGCACCCTGCAACATTACCTCGGCCTCACATCCTACCCTTCTGCCCACCTAGCCCGCCCCAAGGAGGAGGTTGACCGAGCCATGGACGCTATCGGCCAGCGCACCCTCGAGGACAACCTTGCCCTGGCCCGCCGGATGGGAGTAGAAGCCGAGGGTATCCTGCTGGAGGGCGATCCCCTGCAAGCCATCCTGGCCGAGGTATGCCCCGGCGACCTCGTCATAGTGGGCTGCCACGAACGCGGTAGCTTGGATCACCCCAGCCTGGGCTCGCTCGCCCAAGGGCTGCTGGAGCAAGCCCCCGTTCCAGTGCTTACCGTACGTCTGAGCCGGGCTATGGCAAAAGTTTAGGAGCATCGCGGCGGGTTTCGTCAACCCCCGGCTCGCATCTCCCACCACTAGCAGGAGTCAACCGGGCTTTGCGAAGATAGCCCTTGTAGACAAATGCAGAGTATCTTTCTACAAGTTCGACGTGCTGCCGAGCCTCAGTGGCCCAGCACATCCAGCTCTGTCTGCCTGGCGGTGGTGATCTCGATACCCCTGGCGGTGCTATAGACGTTGATTTCGCTGCGCACGCCGTATTCAGGGAAGTAGACCCCTGGTTCGATGGTGAAACCCAGGCCGGGCAGCACCGCTCGCTCATCCAGGGTCTCGAAGTCGTCGAAGTGGGCAGCCTCCCCGTGGACGGCCTGGATGCCCAGGCTGTGCCCGGTACGGTGTTTGAGGTTGGCCTCGTAGCCCGCGCCGATGAGCACCTCGCGCACCACCCGGTCCACCTCGTTACCCCGCACGGCCTGCCCAGCCGACAGGCGGCTGCGCAGCAACTCCACCCCGGCATCGCGCGCAGCCAGAACCGTCTTGAAAGCTCGCAGGAACTCGGGAGTGGGCGAGCCGTAAAAGGCCATCCAGGTGATGTCGGCAAAAGGGTTATCTCCCGGCACCTTGCACCACAAGTCCATCAGAATGGCATCGCCGGGCTCGAGGGTCTTGGAGCGGGTGGCCGAGGGCACGTAGTGCGGGTCGCCTGCGCCCGGCCCGAAACCCACGATGGGTGGGTGATCGGGGTCCATGCCTTGTTCTTTAATGAAGCGGTTCATGTATTGCTGTAGCTGGTATTCGTCGAGGGGCTCCCGACGGGCGATATACTGGCTTATCAAGGCCAAAGCCGCATCCTTACACTGGGCGAGCACCTCGGCGGCCTTGCGGTGATTGGCCAGTTGCCCGGGGGTCCAGCTCAGGAAAAGCTGCAATACGTCCCCCGAGCTCACCACCTCCACCCCCAGCGAACGGATGAGCTCGAGGGTTCCGCCATCGACCCTGGAGACATAGGGGATATTGCCATTGGGAGAATACTCCATGGCCACCCGCTTGGCCCCAGCGAGCAGCTTGCGCAGTTCCTGGGACAGGGTCTGTCGGCTGTTGTACTTGTGCAACGCGTACCCTACCCGCGGGAAGGAGCCAAACTCGATATCGTGCACCAGCACCTGGGGTTCGCCTCGAGCCGGTATCCACAAAAACCAGCGCCGGGTGAGCAGGTTTCCCCCGTAACCGAACACCCTGGCGGCGAAGGGGTTGGTACCCCGGAAGTCGTACAACAGCCAGCCATCGATCCCAGCTTCGCGCAGGAATTCCTGAACCTCAGGGAGTTTCTGTCCAATCATATTGGCTCCTTCACGTTTCAATTCTCAGTGAGCAGCTAAGCCCACTGCAACAAGCCTGAAGGAGCTGGGGTCCTGGCGGGGCTGGGTTTCAATCCTCAGTGAGCAGCTAAGCCCACTGCAACCTTCCCCTGTAGC
>NZ_KB890688.1:85857-86131 GCF_000373205.1 Calidithermus timidus DSM 17022 | reverse complement strand
GGTGGTGCCCCAAAGTTTCAATCCTCAGTGAGCAGCTAAGCCCACTGCAACGCGCGGCTGGGTATGCTAGCCTATAGGCGTAGGGGGTGGTAGTTTCAATCCTCAGTGAGCAGCTAAGCCCACTGCAACCTGCCTCCCGAACCGCCGATTCTTTATCTCCCGCCGTTTCAATCCTCAGTGAGCAGCTAAGCCCACTGCAACAAGCATCAAGCGCAGCGAAAGCGGGCTGGTCAAAAGTTTCAATCCTCAGTGAGCAGCTAAGCCCACTGCAACA
>NZ_KB890688.1:84058-84672 GCF_000373205.1 Calidithermus timidus DSM 17022 | reverse complement strand
CGCTCGTGCCGCTGTTTCAATCCTCAGTGAGCAGCTAAGCCCACTGCAACGTTGAGCAGCCCGGCCTGTACCTCGACCAGGCTGGTTTCAATCCTCAGTGAGCAGCTAAGCCCACTGCAACGTACGGTCAGGGGTCATCGGGGAGCCTCTTCTACGTTTCAATCCTCAGTGAGCAGCTAAGCCCACTGCAACGGTTTTCCGGCCCGGCGAAACGGGCGAGGTCGAGCAGTTTCAATCCTCAGTGAGCAGCTAAGCCCACTGCAACCGGAATTTGAGCGTATAGGCCGCGCCGATGTTGTTGGTTTCAATCCTCAGTGAGCAGCTAAGCCCACTGCAACATCGTGACCGAGTTTAAGGCCGAGGCCAGGGAGGGTGTTTCAATCCTCAGTGAGCAGCTAAGCCCACTGCAACAGGTGCGGGCGATCGTGGTCAACTACCTCAACGCCGTTTCAATCCTCAGTGAGCAGCTAAGCCCACTGCAACTCGCGTCACGCAGCACCACCGGCAAATGGTAATCCCGTTTCAATCCTCAGTGAGCAGCTAAGCCCACTGCAACGTATTGCGCACGCCTCCTCCGTCCGGCCTGGGCATGTTTCAATCCTCAGTGAGCAGCT
>NZ_KB890688.1:0-83893 GCF_000373205.1 Calidithermus timidus DSM 17022 | reverse complement strand
GTTTCAATCCTCAGTGAGCAGCTAAGCCCACTGCAACGGCCTACAAAACCCACTCGTGTAGAACAGCTTTTCAGGCTTTATCTGCGCGAACCAGGGTTTTGAAGCCCGTCCCCGCAAGGGGGGTAGTCCATAGTATATTCGAATTTTCAAGGTTCCCGAGCCACAAAACGGCCCTGCGCGAACCCCTCCAGGTTTTCACACTTGCTTGGGGTTCGCACTAGATCACCAGCGGGTCGTCAAAGTCCTGGTAGCGGTCCTGGCCATGCGTGCGCAAACACTTGTCCCGTCCACCAACCAGGGTATAGATACGAAGGCTATCCTTGTCAGGTTCAATCACCTTGAGCAATTTAGCCTCCATCTCCTCTAGCTGAGCCCGAGTGACGCGGCATTCGAACACCGACATCTGGACCCGCTGGCCATAGTTCTTACAAACCTTGGCCACTCGAGCCAGCCGTGCTTTCCCCTCCTCGGAAATTGTGTTTACATCATAAGTGACCAGGACATCCAGACGCTCCATCCTCAACCCCTACTTGCCTATGAACGGTGGATACTCTGGCAGATCGCCCCGCAAATAGCGGGCAAGCAGGCGAGCCTGAATGTGCGGCAGGAGACCGATGGGCACCTGCTCTTTGAAAAGCGGATGTTGCACCGTTTCCTGACGACGCTTCTGGAAAGCAACAATCACCTCCTTACGACCCTCTTCCGAAAGCAGCACCGCCCCACCAGGACGCTCCTCGAAGTGTTTTGAAGTCACTTGCTTACGGTTGATCAAGGCTAAAGCCAACCGATCCCCCCACCAAGCACGGAATTCCTCGATCAAGTCGAGAGCTAGGGCATTCCTCCCCGGACGCAGGGCATGCAGGAAGCCCACCTGTGGGTCCAGGCCCACCCCCTCCAGAGCTGCTGTACACTGGGTAGTGAGCAGAGCATAGATGAAGCCCAACAACGCATTTACCGGATCGCGCGGAGGACGTTTATTACGCCCATCAAAGCGAAACTCGCCCGAGAGCAAGAGGTCGCCAAAGGCCGCAAAATAAGCACTAGCGGCCTGACCCTCCAGGCCCCGCACCTCATCTACCGTACGGGCCTGGGGCAGCATTCGCAAAGCGGCCTCGTGCCCGGCTAAGGCAGCGCTCAAAGCCTCGGTCTCCCCCCGCTCGCGCACCGCCCGCTGGAGCACCAAACGGCTGTTTTTGAGCTTGGCCTCCACAAAGCGCCCAGCCAGGTAGAGGGTGCTTGAAGGATTGTCGAGGGCCCTGTGCTGAGCCCTTCTAAGAAGCACATTACCCGAGACCGGCCCCGCCAATCGCCCCTGAAAGCGGCCCGATTCGGTAAACCAGGAGACCTCGAGGCCCTCTTCAGCACAACGGTGGAGTAAAAAGGGCGAGATGAGCACGTTGCCAAAGGCCGCGACCCCGCCCAGGTGGTGCAACGGAACGTTCCTTAGGGTTACCTCCTCGTGCTGGATGCGCAGCGTATCGCCCTCGAGGCGCAGGTAAACCCCTTGGGTTTGT
This sequence comes from Calidithermus timidus DSM 17022, assembly GCF_000373205.1. NCBI lineage: Bacteria > Thermotogati > Deinococcota > Deinococci > Thermales > Thermaceae > Calidithermus > Calidithermus timidus. The sequence continues at coordinate 82,379 of NZ_KB890688.1, read as the reverse complement.
ATATAAAGGGTGTTCAGAAGCTCACTGGTCATGGTTGCTGGGCCTGCTGCTCTAGGAGCGCTTGGGGCACGTGGGGCATACAGATAGAGATAAGGGAGCAGTGCTTGCAGCGCTCGTCGGCGGCAGGGGGAGGCAGGCGGTCTTGCTGCATGAGTTTACGCAGGGCGCTTGCAGTAGCCAGGGTAGTGGCGCGCAGCTCCGGGCTAAGGGGCACCACCCGCCGGCGCTGGCTGGCTTTGGAGAAAAGGGCCCCTTCCGGCACGCCCACCCCAAACATCTCTTCCAGACACAAAGCCTGGGCGCAAAGCTGCACCTCAGCGGCCCGGCGGGCCAGCTCCTTGGGCCAGCGCTTGCCCACCTTGTACTCCACCGGATAAGGCGTACCATCCACGAACTCCACCACATCCGCCCGACCTACCAGCCCCAGCCACTCCGACCAGATGGGCAAGGCCCGCTCCACCCAGACCCCCTCGCGCAAAAGCCCCTCCGGGATGTCGGCCTGCTCGTGGGCCCGCGCGCCGCGCAGGGTGTACTCGTTGTCCTCCCACTCGCCTTCCAGCAGAATCAGCGCGGCCCGGCGGGGGCAGTAGGTGTACTGGGCCAGGGCGCTGATGGGCAGGGGCTCCAGCTTCTCGGCTGGAGCGGGGTCGGTCTCGGGCAAAAGTTCGTCGAGCTCGTCCATCTAACCCTCCCAGGGGGTGAGGATAACGCTGCTCATTGGTCTAGCATCTCCTGGATCTTGGCGTGTTGCGGATTGCTTAGCTTCCAAATCCTCCAGTCCTGAAGGTGCTTCTTGATAGCCTCCAGCACGGGCTTGCGCATCGCCGGAGGTTTATCGGCCAGCTCCCGCAGGAAGAAATCCAGTTCTCCTCGCTCGTTGTTCGGCTTGATGCCCTCAATACGCCTGCGGTAGCTTTCCAACATCTCCTGGCCTAGCTCACTTTCGCTCTTGGGCCTCTCCGGTAGCTTCACCGTAAAGTACCCATACCCCGCGTTGGTCTTACCCCCAAGACCAAGATTCTCCAAACCCCAGGCCAGCAGCTCGGCAGCTTTGTAGGGCCAGTCCTGGGCGTCTTGGGCGGGGCAGGAGATGGGAATGTGGAATTTGACTCCTGGCTTGACCGACAAAAAGGCAACTGGGTTGGGGTCGTCGAAGTCGGTGGGCCAGACCGCGCCTTTTTTCCCGTAGTAGTCGCGGTGATGCACGGTGATTACGTCGAGCTGGAAAGGCTGGGTGCTGGTTGGCTCGAGCCAGCCGTCCCAGTAAACCAGGTAGGCCGCATTGCCTTGGGTTTTGCGCTTTGGGTCTGGCCCTTTGCCCAAGAGTACCGCTTTTTCTGCCTCGTTCAGGCCAAAGCGTTCGGCCACCCGCTGCAACAGCCCTTTGAGGGCGCTGCCGGGCAGGTAGGGCACCCCGTAGGTGTGGTGGATGGTCAGGCCGTTTTCGATGGGGCTCGAGTTCCCTAAGCCAATAGCCAGAGGCGTGCGGGTGGTGGCCTCGAGCCAGACCCCATCCTTCAGGGTCTCCCGCCAGCGCGTGAAGGCGTGGCGGTACACTTCGGGTACCTGGCTTTGGGCGATGTGATCGAGCAACTTCTTGGCCGAAGAATGGTCCTCGTCATGCTGCTTCAGGTAGCGCTGCAAGGCCAGCCCGGCGTGGGTGGGCGGAGGAAGGATAAGTCTACTGGCCCTCATCGCGGCCTCCCGTGTGTACGCCCAGCACGCTAGCGGCGAAGCGCTTGAAGTAAACCCAGGCCGCAAGCACCCGCCGGGTGTGGTGCATGTAGGCGATGGCATCAGTATTTTGCACGGCCTCGAGTGCGTTTTTTACTCCTAGGATGCTTGCCACGTGCTCGAGCAGCTTTTGATGCGCCTTGGCTCGGTTGCCCTCACCTGCCGCTTTATCCGCGCTGAAGGCCAGCGCCTGGCACAGCCCGCTCTGGCGCACCAGGATGGGGAAGTTGTGGCAAAGACCGCCGTAGATGTTTTTGAACTCGTCGTCCTCCCTCTCCAAGCTTTGCACCAGCTCGAGGGCTTTCTTCATGTCCTGCTGCGCACGGGTAACCAAGCTCATCCCTCACCCCCCAACCGCCGCAACAGCCCCCGCCCCACGCTGGCCTGGCCGCCGAGCTGGAGGTAGGGCCGGTTGAGCTCCTCAAAGCCGCTTTTGCCGATGGCGAAGCTCGAGAAGACCGCCTCGGCAGGGATGGCCTCCTCGTACCAGAGTCCACCCTGCTCCACCGTTTTGGAGTCAGAATTGAGTCGTACTCTGGCGATAATCTCCATGCCCATCTCGCAGAAATAGGCAAACACGTCGTTGGAAACCAGAGCAAAGCGCCTTTGGAAATAGGCCGCCTCGGGGCCAAAGACCATCTGACCAAGTTCTTGGGCCAACGCCTCGGCCTTTCCTTGCTGCGCGGTGAGGTCGATGTCCTCGAGGATGACCTGCTTTTTACCTTTTTCCTTGTCCTCGAATACAATTTCGGTCTTTTCTGGCAACAGGGCCTCGGTCTGCTGGGGTCTGGGAATAGGAGCCTCTAGTGCGGGTAGCCCCAATGCTCGCAAATCCCGATTGAGGCGCTCGAGCACCAGCGGGCAGGTCAGGAAGGCAAAGGTGCCCGCATACGAGCGCACCGGCAGGAATAAAATCCGGGCGTCGGTTAGGGTCAGCTCGGCAGCCTGGCTGATGTCTTCCTCCTCCCCGGAATCCTTTTTCTTCTTCCTCCCAGCAAATCCAAAAACCTTACGTGCGGCCAAGGCAGCCTCACTTTCGTCCTCCGCATCCATGCCGCGCCCGTCGCGCAGCACCCCCTTGAGGCTGCTGGCCGGAATCACCGGGAAGCCCGTGGCCGCCTCGCGGGCTACCGGAAGGTCGATCACGCTGCTAGAGTCCTGCCCCGTGCCAGGGTGCACAGGTGTGAGGGCCTGCCAAAAGATCAGTTTCGCCTTCATCCTTACCACACTCCCCATAGCGCAAGGCCAAAGCCGTCCTTGCGGTCTTGTTCGTTGTCGCTCACGGGCCTGAGCCAGCTTTCCAATAGGTCGGCGGGGTTGCCGTCCTCTACCTCAAAGAAGTACACGCTGCCCGCCGGCACCATCCAGCGCACCGCCTTGGGCCGGTTTTGCCGCAGGTTCCAGCCGCTTACCGGCTCGCGCCGGCCCACCGCTGCCGCAACCAGCTTCAGCTTTACCTTGCTCAGGCCACGGGGCAGGTGAAACTCGCCCGTACCCGACTTCTCAATCCAAGCGGGCTTCCAGCCGTGTGCAAAGAGCGCCGGGGTAGCCAGTACCAGCCGTACCTTAGCGCCCTTGCCTAGACCGGCAAAGTGCTCTTTGATGGACTTTGGGCAGTCAAACCAGGAGTCAGAAAGGCTTTCCTTCACCTCCACCGCTACCGGGCGCCGCTCGCCCCCCAGATGGCCGATGGGGACTGGAACTTGGCCGTTGGGCAACGAAAGCCGCACCCGAAGGCTGGCGGGCTGGTAGTCCTCTGGGCTTTTGCCCATCTCCAAGGGCCGGTAGGCCACGCTGAAAAGCTGCCCTTCCCGGGCCTTGCCCTTCTGCGGGTCCATGGCCACGTGCACCCGGGTCTCGGTGGGGAGGCCCGGGATTTTTTCGGGCACAAAGTCCTCTCCCAGAAGCCAGCGCTCCATGTCCTTCGCTGTCCAGAAGTTGTAGCCGCTCTCGGGCTTGACATCTTGGGTGACTTGGAGGGGTTGAAGCTCCTCTGGCAGGTCGCAGCCCGCGCCCTCGGGTGGGATAAAAGGCCGGAGCTTCATCACCTTAGGCTTATCCCCCTTCTTGTAAATCACCGCATCGCGCGGGGCCGGAAGCAGAATTTCGCTGCCGCGGATCAGAAGCGGCCCACAGACTTGCAGGCCGTGCAGGTTCTGAAGCTGCTCGTAGTCAAAACCCTTGCCCATGGCCAGACCGATCTGGGTGCGCACAAAGCCGGCCAAGGTGCTGGGCAGGGGCAAGGGCAGGCTGCGGGCAGCGGTCTCGCTGCCGTCGGCGGCACTAAAGGGCCGGCCATCGCGGAAGAGCAGTGGGCTTAGGGCGTGGATTTCAAGTACCCGTTCCGGCATGGGTCTCCTCCTCTTTAATGCCGCTCAGGAAGCGGGCGATGATGAGCTGCTCCACAAAGGTTAGCAGTTGCTTGCGGTAGCTCACGGGTCTAGGAATTTTTAGCTCTCGGGCTTCCTTACGGGCCAAGACCCGCTGGGCCTCCTTGTAGAGGTACTCATCTAGCATTTCGTCTTGCCACTCCAGCGCCAGCTTATATAGCTCGTGGGCTAGCCCGCGGGCAATCTTGTGGTTTTTATAGGCAGCGAGCAGCTCGTCCCATATAAGGTCGGCCCATCGCTGAACCACCGTTACCGGGGTGCCCCCTCGAGTGTGCAGCGCTACCGCCAGGGCGTTGCGCCCCCCGTTCTTGGCGGCTTTTTCTGCATTTCGGGCATTCTCTAGGGAGATGGAGAGGGGCTCCCGGTAGTGCACGATGGCAATCCCCGCCGAGAGCGTGCCCTTCACTTGGTGCCGGAAGGTTTCGGAAAGCTCCTGGGCGCACTCCACCGCCCGGTTCACCGGCAAAAAGGCCAGCACGTCGTCGCCCCCGGAATACACCATGAAGCCGCGGTACTTGGGGACGATCTCCCGGGCTTTCTGGGCAAACTCGTCCAGGGTCTTTGAGAGCTGGCGGTGGGCCTCGCGGTTGTCCTGGCGGCTGATTAGTTCGCCCATACGGTCGCCGTCCGCGACCAGGATGGCGAAGTAGGGCTGGGGCTCTTGGATGTGATCGTCTTCCTTGCCATAGCGCTCATCCGGTTCAGCTTCCGGTTGCCAGGAGCGCCTGGCCATGATGTGGGTGTCCACCACCTTGTCCGACTTTAGCGCCCCGTAGCAGCGCTTGAGCAGCGAGATGGCATCGAGGTACTCGGTGGGCTTGATGCGCAGGGGCCGGTAGCCTCCGCCTTCTAACCGGACGCTGGCCTCGCCCCACTGGCGCGGGTCTATGACGGCGGCTCGAGCGGGGTCTAGCGGAGACTTCGGTACCCCGTCATCGTTTTGTTGCGTGGGACTGAAATCGCGTAGGGCCTTGCGGCCCGCCAACAGGCGCTCCACCGCCAGGCGGGCGCTGGAGTATTCACTCTCTTTCTCTAGGGGCACCCAGGCGGCGTAGAACTCGAGGAAGTGGTCAAGCTGCTCTTCAGCTCGGCTTTGGTCTATCTGGCTTCGGTACTCCTGGGACAGTTTGTCGATGGTTTCTTTCCAGAGCTGGTGTAGCTTTTCCCGAACCGCCTTTTTTACCCCTTCAGCCAACCCCTTGGGGTCGCCGTCTACCTGGGCCAGAATCTTGTTGGCGCCGTCAGCCTCCTTATCAGCCGGGAAAATCAGCTCCACGCTGTTGTTGGCCAAGTACCGTGCGGCTACCTTACTCAACTCCTGCAAAATCTGCGACCCCGCGTACAGGTCGGCGGTGCGCCGGGCGGCAGTGATGAAGTCCTGCACGGGGCCGATGGAGATGGAGAGGAGGTAGATCATAGGCGTATCTCCGTAAGCTGTCGGAAGTGAATGTGAGCGGCCTTGCGGACAGCCTCGATGGGCACAGCGGCCTCGAGCGCCTGTAGCACCGGGTCGTCTTCAGGAATCTCCAACGCTAGCTCTTTACCGTTGACCCTGATACGGCTAGGTGCAGGCGCTTGCAGAATAATGACCGCAGGTCGCACGTTACCATCGGCGAAGGCTATGGGTTTGAGGATTACCGGAGATGCCATGCGCTTGCCCTGAGCATGGACAGCCTCGAGGGTTCCCGCGAAGGCATCCGAGTTGCGAAAACGCTGATACACGATGGGCAGGCCATACGCGGGCTTAACCAACGCGATGCGCCCATGTTCTTGGCGCAGGGACTTCAGGGTTTGGTGGTCGCGCCACTTTCCCCCGGCCATGGGGGTATAGGGCATGGTTTTGCCGCTCACGGGGTCTTCGACGAAATGCCCCTTACGAAAACGTGCCCAAAACCGGCCCAGTTCCTGCCAGGCAGCGTGACCTTTGTAAAGGTCTTGGTTCCCCGGTTTGCGCGGCTGGCCCAAACAAATCACCGCCCCAGCTAGGGTGGCGTGCTCAGGGTTGTTGGCAGGGCCTGTGGAAAACCAAGATTTGAGCTGATCGGGGCTCGAGGGCAACCATTCCTTGGCATTTTCGGTGACCTCGAGGGCTCCCACCCCCCGCCGGGTGCGGGCCCCGATGCCGCCAAAAGCGATCCAGGCCCGGATAGCGCGCCGCAGGGCCTCTTGCTCTTCTTCAGAAAGTTTAAAGGCGATCTCAAGGGTGAACTCCACCCACATCAGTCCGCAGGCCTCAGGTAGGTTTTCGCTTTGGTTGGGGTTGAATGGGTGCAGGAAAAAGCGCTCCATGGGGCCGGTTCTGGCTGTGCCCCGGTCGGGCACAAGCTCAGAAGGTCTCACACTTTGACCGGACGAATGAGTAAAAACGCGCAGAGCCACCTTTCCGTACTTCTCTGCGCTCCCCCAAATCGCTTCCTCGGCTTCGAACAGCTCCTTCGCCGAGCCGTATTGCGCTCCCGCCGTAGCCCGCCACCAAAACCGCAGGTGCCCCCGCACGCTCGCTGCCCGTACCGGGTTGGCCGGGTCTACCTCGCGCGGGGTGGCGCTGCCGCCGAACATGGGGGTAATGGTCTTGAGCTTCAGCGTCCAGGTGGTAAGCTCGGGCTTTTTGAGCTCCGGTGGGGGAAGGGGAACCGCCCTAGGCATTGGCCCCTCCCATCCAGGCGTCAAACCGGGCCTCGTCCCAGGCGTCTAGCTCGAGCATCCGCACCCCCTTGGGGAGCTTGGTGGGGTCGGCTTTCACCTCGTAGTCGGCAAAGCGGCGCGGGGGCCTGCTTTCCTCCAGAAGCCGGGCGGAGACTACCTGGCCCAGATCCAAAAGGCGGTGCGCGGGGGCGCAGCCCAGCATGGCCTGGCGCTTGTTCTGCTCGGGGTTATTGGGATCCGTGCCCACATGTTGGAAGAGGTAGAGCCGGCGGGTGGACATCAGGCCCTTGGAGGCGCTGCGGTCGTGCTCAAACATGTTCATCAGGGCTTCCACCAAGAGCTTCAGGTCGGCCTGGCTGAAGCCGGTGCCCTGGGCCAGGTGGGCGCTGATGAAGCCCTTGGCCAGGTAGAGGCCGTAGGGCACCTGGCTCTTGCGGCCCATGGTGCGCAGCTTGTCCTCGGGCTGCTCTTTCTCCCAGCGCAGGTAGTCTTCCAGGGTCTTGGCGTTCTTCACGTCCTCGGCCACCGCCCCCCGGGTGATGCTGAACTCGGCAGGGAAGATGGGGCCCAGGCTACGGGCAAAGGTGATCTGCACCGGCCCCCGCACCTGGCCGGCGTTGGCCCCGGTGCTCATCACCGCGCCAAAAGTGCGCACATCGAAGAAGTTCTGGCACATCCAGCGACGGGCGGCTTCCACTTTGTCCTTGGTTTTTGCTCCCGTAAAGCCGCCGGTGCGCTCGTGGGCCTCGAAGATGGGACGGTTCAGGTTGGTGCCGTGCTGGACAAAAATGGGGGCCCCGGTGGCCTGAGCGTAGTTGCGGATGCGCCGCTTCAGGGCCACGTCGCTCACCAGGCCGTGGCCGTCCTCGGGGTCGATGCGCGGGGCGTTGCCCGAGTCGGGGTCGCCGTTGGGGTTGCCGTCTTGCACGTCGAAGAAGAGCAGGAACTCGTAGCGGTTCTGGATGGGCTGGGACATGGAGTATCTCCTTTCGGGTTAGGGCTAGCCCTGGAAAAGGGGGTCTTGGGCGGTTTCGGGGCCGGAGGGCTTGTCGTCCTTTTTGACCCGGCTGGCCGCGAGCTGCTGGTAGTAGCCCAGGGCAAAAAGGCTCTGCTCTTCCAAGCTCAGGGTGCGGGGCAGGGTGGGGCCCAGGACCTTCCAGACCTCGGCGAGCTGGGTGTTGAACCAGTAGGCCAGACCGGGCGAGTCCTTGGCCAGTTTGCTCAGGTGGTGCTGCGAGAGCCGCGTGAGGCGGCCCAGCACCATGGCCGGGGTGCTGCTGGCCGCGCCGTAGTAGCGCTGCACCACGCCGGCGTTGATCTCGGACTCGGCGGAAGCCTCCTGAATCTGGGCCAGCAGGCACATCAGGCGACCACAGTGGTAGGCCGGGCTGGGGTGGTTGGGGTCTAGCGCCATACCTATCGTTCCTCCTTTTCGGATGTGATAAGCCTTCAAAAGCCCCATGCGGGCGTAGATGCGCCCCAGGGCAGCGGCATCGGACTCTTTGGCGCTGAGGGCCTTGGTAAAGTCCCCCTTCATCACCTCGGCGATGTGGGACTCCATGATGCGGGCTAAAGCGCCGTAGGGAATGGGCAGGCTGGGGTTCAAGGCCGCGCGCCAGAGGGGGACTTGCAGGGTTTTGATGGGCTTGAGGTAGTCGTCGAGCTTTTGCTCGGGGGACTTGGGGCGTTGCAGGCTTAGGAAGAGGCGGTTCAGACCCGGCAGACTGGCAGCCCGATCGCCGCTTCTGCGCACGATGGCGAGGTGCTCAAACCACGTCTTGACCGCGGTGATGAAGTCTTCTAAGGAACCCGTCTGCCAGTCGCGCACCATCACCCGCCCCGAGGCCGGGCTCAACGCCGCGGCGAAGAAGCGGGCGCCCTGCAGGCTGGGCGGAGCCTCACCGGTTTTGAGGGCTTGGAGTACCTTGCGGGCGCGCTCCAAGGCCTGGGCTTCCTCGGCCTCGCTGCTGCTGGGGGCGAAGAGGTCGCGGAAGAAGTCGTCTTCCTGGGGGATGGCCCGGTCGTACCAGACCACTACCTTCATCTCGCCCAGAATCTGGGCCTTTTCCAAAAGTGCATCCAACCCAGCCCGGTAGGCGGTGGCGGCCAGCTCCTCCACGGCAGCGTTCTCACCCTGGGAGAGACCGTAGGACTCAAAGGCGTCTTTATCGTAGGTGACCAGGGCGTGCCCAAAAGCACTGCCGCCCAGCTTGGTTACCTTGGGGTGGGTAGAGGCCGGTGACACCAGTTCCCCGCTGGCAAACGAACGCATCCCGCCAGTGCTCTTTTGCGCGGGGAAGGCCTGGGCGCGGAACCCCCGCCACCAGCCGTGCCAGTCGGGGTAGTCCAGCACGCATTGCCCCTGGATGAAAAAGGAGATTTTGTCGGTGGGCTTGAGTTTATCCGAGCCCTTTTTCTGGGTTTGGGCCTCGAGCTTCTGCACCATCTGCGCCATCTGCGCCGGGTCGGAGAGGGCCTGGGCGATGGGCAAAAGCAGGGGCACCTCTTTTGCGGCGAGCCCGATGAGCAACCGGAAGGTCTCTCCCTTTTGCAGGTTCTTCTGGTGGTCCTCGGGGTTTTTGACCCTCCCCTCCTTATCCCGCTCCGGCAACCCGAACACCACCGCGCAGGTATCGGCCAGGAAGTGGGCGGCCTGCTCGGCGGTGTACCCCATGGCCCTGAGCGCGTTGGGCATTCCGATCATCTCGGGCTGGGAGAGGTCGGGGGCGGGTTTGGCCTGGTTAAGGGGAATGAGCTCGGTGAACGCTCCTTGGGAGCTCACCCCCACCAGCCAGCGGATTTCCTTCTGGGTGAAACCCGGTTCCGCACCCAGCCCCTTTTGCCGGGCATACTCCACCAACTGCGAGAGCATCAGCCCACCCCCTTGCGCACCCGCTCGTCCCAATAGGGGGGCACCTCGAGCACCCCCTCCACCACCTCGGCCTCGAAGAGGCTCACGCTGGGCTTTTCGCCCTTGTCGGTGCGGAGCGGAGCCCCCGGCTTGGAGAGGTCGAAGACGTCGTAGAGCATCCAGCCGATTTTTTCGCTGTAGGGCACGGGCTTGGCCTCCTCGCCCTCCACCAGGCGGAAGTAGCCGGTGAACTCGCGGCAGCCCAGGTAGGGCTGGTAGACGCACTGCCCGGCCCGGGCCCGGCGCTCAAAGCTGTGCTCGATCTTCTGGCGCAGGGCGGGGTCCTCGCGGTAGAGCACCGCGTGGGCGGTCAGGCGGTAGCCCACGTCCTTGAGGGCCATGGTCTGGCGCTGGGTGCGGCCCTTGGTGTCCTGGCCGGTTTCTTCCTTGGTGGCATCGGCATAGAGGGGCTCGAAGGTGCTGGGGTCTCTCATCCAGCCCTGGACGCTGCGCAGGCTCACCTTGTCCTTCACCTCGTTGCGCATCAGGGCGATGTAGCGCACCGGACGCAGCACCTCGATGCGCTCCATCTGCCAGTACATGAGGGGCTTTTTGCTCTGTGGGTCGAAGTCCAGGTAGATGGCGTCGAAGATGCCCCGCGCGGCGCTGGGGGTGATGACGGGGTAGCTGAAGCGCTCGACCTTGAACTCGGGCCGGGTAAAGCAGGCCAGCTCGCCCCAGACTTCCAGGCAAAAACTTCGCATGAAGCCTCCTTTCAGGGTTACAATCTAAGCAATGTCCCCGAAAACTCCCGGTTTATACGACCAACCCCACCTCACCCCCTTCCTCGGGCGTGAAGCCCAGCCTTGGGTCGTAGAGGGCCTCCTCCGGGCACAAGTACCAGTCGGGGGCCTCGCCCCGCCCGTAGCGCAGGAAGACGCGCTCGAGGAAGGGGGGCGGCCCCCCTTTGGGCAGAAAGAAGGGCACCGTGTAGGGCCTGGCGCGGTGAATCCAGTCGGCGGCGATGCCCCGGTCGCGGGCCACCTGCATAAGCGCCTTGGCCTCGTTGTTGTAGGGCACCACCACGTTCACCGCCGGCGACTCGATGATGCGGTAGCGGCGGGCAAGCTCGGCGTAGTTTTGGGTCAGGATGAAGTTCTCAATCTCCGGGTCGCTCAGGCTTTGCAAGCTGTAGAGGCTCTGGTAGTAGCGGCGGAAGGTGGTGGGGGTGAGCTCGAGCGGCCCTTCGGCCTGCAAGGCCCGGGTGAGCTTGGCGGCCTGGGCGTAGGCTTGGTCGGGGTAGGCCTCGTCCTCGGGCAAGAAGACCACCAGCCGCCCTTCCTTGCGCAGGCCGTGCCGGTTGACCCGGCCCGCGGTCTGGGCGATGGCCTCGAGGGGCCCCAAGGCCCGGTAGCCCACGGGGAAGTCGAGCTCTACCCCGGCCTCCACCACCTGGGTAGCGATCAGGCGGCAGGGGAGGCCTTCGCTAAGCCGGGCCTGCACCTCCCCCAGCACCTGTAGCCGGTGGGCCGGGCACAGCGCGGTGGAAAGGTGAAATAGCCCCTCCAGGCCCTGCGCCTCGGCCAGGCGGAAGAGGGCATGGGCCTGCCGCTTGAGGTTGAGCACCACCAAAGCCTGGGGGTCGGCCTCGAGCAGTGTCAGCAGATAGGGGAAGGGGGTGGGGTTCTTGAGCCACCAGTCCACCCCCACCCGCTGGCTCTGCTGGAAGAGCACCTCGGGCGCAGGGGCTATCTCCACCGGCTGCCAGCCCTGGGGCTCGCCCGCTCTGACCTGTTCGTGCAGGGTATCGAAGGCCGGCTGGGTGGCGGTGGCGAAGACCACCACCGCGCCGTACTTCTCGCTGGCCAGGCGCGAGAGGGTTTTGAGGGTTGGCACGGCCAGGTGGGTGGGCAGGGTCTGCACCTCGTCAAACAAGAGCACGCTCCCGGCCAGGTTGTGCAGCTTGCGGCAGGCCCCGGGGCGGTTGGCGTGCAGGCTCTCCAAGAGCTGCACGTGGGTGGTGAGGACGATGGGGGCCTCCCAGTTTTCGCTCAAGAGGCGGCGCTCGAGCTCGGCCACATCCTGCTCGTCGGAAAGCTCTTTACGCAGCGGACGGTAGGCCAGGCTGTGGTCTTCGAGGATGTAGTGCGGGCCAAAATCGGCGAAGAGGTCGCGGTAGATTCCGGCGGTCTGGTCGAGGATGGACAGGTACGGAAGCACCACCACGATGCGCCGTATGCGCGGGTCGCGCAGGGCCCGCCTGAGGGCGAAGCGCAGCATGGCCAGGGTCTTGCCGGAGCCGGTGGGGGCGGTGAGGGTATAGAGCCGGGTGCTTTGTTCTGCAGCCATCGCGCAGGCCTCGGAGACCTGCTGGCGAAGCTGGCGGATGGATGGGGGCAGTTCCTCGTTGCGGGCCAGTGCTTGGAGGAGGGCCTCGAGCCGCTCGAGCGCCCTTTCGGCCTGCAAGGGGGGCGCAGAGGGGCGCGCCTCCCCCCGCATGTGCTGCTCGGTGTCCAGGAAGTCGGCGTCTACCAGGGCCGAGAAGAGCATGCGGGTGTCCAGCATGGCGGCGGCGCTCTGGGCTATGGCAATTTGCCCCTGGCTGGGGGGTGGTAACTCTATGCCATCGGCCAGAAAGCGCTCTTTGAGCCGCTCGAGGTTGGCCTCGCTCAGACGCAGCTCGGGTGGGAAGCCCTGGCCGTCCTCCCGCAGTTTCATCTCCTTGAGGCTCTCCTTGGCCCCGCTCTGTAAGCCGATATGGTGCCCCTGGATGGCCAGTGCTACCGCGGGTAGGCGGTATTCAAACAGCGCCACGTGGGCCCCGGCCGACCAGTGGTCGAGGCCTTTTTCCTTGCCCTCCAGGCGACGCTGGAAAAGGTCGCCATACTTGCCCAGGTCGTGCAAAAGCCCGCCCAGGCGACCCTTCTCCGACTCGCCAAAGGGGGCGGCTTTTTCTGCTGCCCGCCGGGCAACCTCGGCTGCATGCTCGCGCATGGGCTGCCAGCGGGCGCGGTCTTGGTGGGTGTGGGCCCAGTAGGTTTTGGGGGAAGCCAAGCTTTGGGCGTCGTACTGCGCCAGCAACTGCCGGGCCTCGGCTAACCAAGTCTGCCGCAGCTTTTCCGGCTCCAGCACCTCTACCCGGGGCCCCCAGCTTTGCACCCACGACAGCAGCTCGATGGGGAAACCCTCCTCGTCGGTGCCTACCGTGACTTCCACCACCAAACTGCCGTCGTCTTGCTGCTGTAGCTCCCTGAGGTTGGGATAGCCCCCCTCCCGGATGCGCTGAACAGCCTGTGGCAGGAAGCGCAGCTTCACCCGGAGCGGCTGCCCCCCGCCCCCCACGATGCCCCAGGCGTTGGAGAGGTACTCGCGGGGGTCGAAATTAGAGGGGATCTCGTAGGCCTCGGTCGAGCCGACCAGAGTGACAAACCGCATCCGTGCGAGCTTAAAGGTGCGCACTGCGTTCTTGTAGCTGCGCTCACGACCAATGACGTAAACAGCCATGTTGGCCCGTGAGACCTCGATGAAGTAGGTCTCCAGCTCGAATCTGGTAGGATCACGCCGCCCAGGAAGCTGGTACTCGAAGCGAACGAGCTGCCGACGGAACCAGGCGTTGGTGATCTTCTCGAGGTTGCTGCCCTCGAGGCCGGGCCCTCGCGTAGCCATGGCCTCGGCACTGCGCTGCGCAATGGCCCGTGCCGGCTCGGGCAGGCCACGGGCCAGCTTGAGCATGGCCTCGAGGTACTGCTGGTTGTGGCCGGGCGAGTGGTGGTAGAGCATGCGCAAGGCGGTGTGCGCCACCACCTTGTCGATGTCGCTCAGCATAACGCCGGCGCTCAGGGCGTAGGTGTGCCGAATTTCATCGTGCAGCAGGCGGAAGCCTAAGTGGGGCTCGAGCTCCTTGAGATCTTCGAGGTAGTACAGCACCGCCCGCTTCTTGACCCCGAGGGCGGCGGCGAGTTGTTGCGCGGTCCAGGGCTTTAGCTTGAGCAGCTCGAGGATCCGCACCAATCGCAGGGCTTTTTCATGAGAGGCCCTGAGTGATTCAGCATCGCCCTTCTCCATAAGGATCGTGGATATGAATCTACCAACGCCCATCTACCGACCATCCATATCGGCGTGTGATCGATATGAATGCGCAGGAAATCTAAGTCCGTTATCTGAGGTCGCTCAGACAACCCAGGGAGAGATTCCCCGTCGCTCCTGAACCCAGTTGGCGTAGTGACCCACCATGAACTCGCCCGCCCCTTGGGAAGGCTGGTCCCGATAAACCCACTCGGCAGCGGGGTCAAGCCGGTAGATACCCCCTTTAACCTGAACACTCCCCTTCCATCCCAGCACTTCCCGCAGCCGCTCGGCGGTTTCCCAAAGAGCTTTACGGTCTTGGGGTCGGTTCCCGTGGTAAAGCTGGTCGAGAAGGTGCTCCACCCCGGCGCTCCCGCCGTTCTCCAGCAAAAACACCAGCAGTTCTCCCGGCCTGCCGGTGGGGTTTATCGGCACCGGACGGCCATTCACCTTGACCTCGAGCGAGCCGAAGGGGTTGACTTCCACCCAGTGCTTCTGCTGCCCCAGTTCCGGCAGGCCCAAGGCGGCCCTCAGCTCGGGGAAGCAGTGAAGCTCCTCCCGCACCCAGAGGTTGGTGGGCTCGAGGCCACCCAGAAGGGAGCGGGCAGCTTCCGGTGCCCCAGCGCGGTGCTCGAGGGCCGCTTGCACAACCGTCAGCACGATCTTTCCGCGCTCACCCAGCGAAAGCGTTTGGCCCAGGGCCTCCCGGGCTCCGGTTGCGTCCCCCAACATCAGCCGCGCCGCGGCGATGTCGGCATTCAGCCAACTCGTCGCCGGAGAAGGGTCAAGCTCCAGCGCCAGCGTGAGCTGGGCCAGGGCCTCCTCGAGGCGACCCAGCAGGCGCAGGGTATGACCGTAGCCCCATAGGGCCTGCTGGCGGTCATCCCGCTCACAGGCCACCCGAATGGCTTCCCGATAGCTGCTCAGCGCTCGTTCCCACTCCCCGAAGGAGCGACGAACGGCGCCCAGGCCGCACAGAGCCCTGGCATGGAATTCCCGCGCCACTGCCTTGCGGCTGAGGCGGACGGCCTCGAGCAAATGCCCCTCGGCCTCCTCCGGGCGGTCACCGATGAGGGCCATCCCCAAGCTGTGTCGGGTCCAGGCCAGGTAGTACGGGTCGTCGCGCAAGTAGGCCAGGGCCTCGGCCCAGACTACCCGCGCCGCGGAGCGCTGACCCGAGAGGTAGAGCAACCCACCTTCGTCCAGCAAACTGCGGCCCAGCGCCGAACCCTTCAGGTACCCTCTCGCCTTCAGAAAAGCCTCGCGCCAGTCGGCCCGACCTAGGCGGAACAGCACTTCCCCCCTGGTACGCCAGTAGAGTCCCCAGTCGACAGATTCACAGCCCTGAAGGGTCTCGAGCTGACACAGGGCCTCCTCACAGCGCCCCTCCCGCAGCAAAGCCCAGGCCCAGTACGTGCGGAGCGCCTCAGGGATCGGTGGGGTCAAGCCACCGAGGTATGCCAAAAGCCTGCCAGACTGCCGAGAACGGCACAGCACCATGGCGTAGAGCCGCTGGAAGGAAGCATCCTGCTTCACAAGATTTTCGGGCAATAGATCAAACAACTGCGCCACCTGCTCCACAGCTTGGTGAGTAGAAGCCTGGCTTACAAGGCCCTCAAGCAACCTGAGCGCTAGGGCTGTTCGAGCGGTCTCCAACAGGGCCGTGAGGCTGACTCGAGCGTCTTCGACGGGAATTTTTCTCACGCCAATCTCATTGTACAAATCGGGGAGGCCAGACGCCTCCCCAATCCAGGCCAACTGCTAGCCGCCGGTACCGATCTTGGGGTCATCGCCGTCGGCGATGACCTGGGGCTGGCTTAGCGCCTGCTGGGACGAAGCCAGTACCAGGCCCACCGACAGGAGCAGCGCCAGTAGAAGGCCCACACCTCCCTTCACCAAGACAGGATGCTTAAAGCCGAATTTGCCGACCGGTTGGGTGAGAGAATCGTTGCTCACGCCCTCACCCTCGCTCCACCCCGCGCATGATCTTTGCGCGGTGTATCAGGTCGGCGATACGGGGCTGGGGACAGGGGTCAAATAGAAAAAGACGCGGTCAGAAAACCGCGTCCCAGACTGGAGCCGGTGGTCGGATTTGAACCGACGGCCGCTCGATTACGAATCGAGTGCTCTACCGCTGAGCTACACCGGCCCGCAGACAGCTATGTTAGTCGCTTTTGCCCCGTGGGGCAAGCGGTGGCTTGACGTGCGCTGCCCCGAAGGGGGATGCTGTGGGCTGCCGTGAATCCCCCTGCCGATACCAAAAGCAGCCGCAAGGACGGACGCGAGCCCCTGCAGATGCGCCCGCTCAGGCTCGAGCTGGGTTACAACGCCTACGCCGAGGGCTCGGCCCTGGTCGAGCTGGGCCTGACCCGCGTGCTGGTGACGGTCTCGCTCACCGATGGCGTTCCGCGCCACGTCTCGGCCAAGGAAGGCTGGCTGATGGCCGAGTACAACCTGCTACCCCGCTCGACCAAGGAACGCAAGGAGCGCGAGCGTCAGAAGCTCTCGGGGCGCACCGCGGAGATCCAGCGCTTCATAGGACGGGCTTTCCGGGCCGCCCTGGACCTTTCGCTACTGCCCAACAAGACCGTGATCATCGATGCCGACGTGCTCCAGGCCGACGGGGGAACCCGCGTGGCCTCGCTGCTGGGCGGGTATGCCGCGCTGTACACGGCGCTGGACCGACTGGTGATGCTGGGCAAGATCGACGAGTGGCCGCTGAGCGAGTTTGCCGCGATCAGCCTGGGCTGGTTCGGGGAGGAGCGCATCCTACTCGACCTCACCCACCAGGAAGACGAGAGCGCCTGGGCCGACCTCACGGTGGTGGCGACAAGAGAAGGCGACGTCATCGAGGTTCACGGCGGTGGGGAGGGCCGCCCGATCCCCCAGGCGATTTACCGGAAGATGCTCGAGACCGGCCTGAGCCAGATGCCCGAATTGATCAAAACCGTTCACGCGCAACTGCGAAAACCCCTATCCTGATGTAAACGGCCATGCGCGTACTGGTTGCCACCAACAAAGAACCCAAGCTCGCCAAACTGCGCGAGTTACTGGCCCCGCTGGGTTGGCAGCTCGAGCCCATCGGCAGCTACGCCGGGCTGCTGCCCACCCCTGACGCCTCCGGTGAAGACCTCACCGAGCGTGTGCCTGTCGTGGCTGCGCACCTCGCCGACCTCAGCGGCTTGCCCACCCTGCTCGACGAGAGCTGTTTCGAGTACACCCACGCCGGGCAGCGGGTGTTTTTCTCCTTGCAATTTGGCCCCGGCTCTTCCGAGGAGGAACGCCGCAACCTGCTATTGCATAAGCTGCGCGGCCTCCCGCCGCAAGAGCGCGTGACCCGCTTCATGACCGTGCTCACCCTGGCCTACCCACAGGGGAAAACCGAGACTTACGTGGGCGAAACCCCAGGGGTCTTGCTGCATAAACCTAGGGGGGAGGGTGGGGTCGGTTACGACCCGCTGTTCCTCGTGCTCGAAGCGGGAAAGACCCTGGCCGAGATGTCCCCTGCCGAGCGCGAGCGCTTCTCTCCCTGGGAGCGGGCGGTGCGCCGCCTGCTGGGGCATCACATCATCGACCATCTGCACCCCACGGTCGAGCTGCCGCCACAAGGGCCATCGGCTACACTCGAGTCGGCTCCAGGAGCGGCCAGGCCCTCCTCGCGCCCTACCCCTATGCGCCTACTGGTTGCGACCAATAACCCTGGCAAGTACCGCGAGCTACGTGAAGGGCTCGCCCCGCTGGGCTGGGAGCTAGCCTCCCTGCTCGACTACCCTTTCAAGATGCCCCCCGAAGAAGGAGCCTCTTTCGAGGACAACGCCATGCTCAAGGCGGCCTTTGCCTGCCGCCAGACCGGCCTGCTGACCCTGGCCGACGACTCGGGCCTCGAGGTCGATGCCCTCGAGGGCGAACCCGGGGTGTACTCAGCTCGCTTCGGAGGGCGCAAGAGCGACCTCGAGCGCAATATCTACCTGCTCGAGCGGCTCAAGGGCGTCCCCGCCGAAAAACGCACCGCCCGCTTCGTGGCGGTGCTGGCAGTGGCCCACCCTCAGGGCTTCATGCAGCTCTTCCGGGGCGTCACCGAGGGCCTGATCCTCGAGGCACCGCGGGGAGAAAACGGCTTCGGTTACGATCCCCTGTTCTTCGTGCCCGAAGCAGGCAAGACCTTCGCCGAGATGAGCCTGGAGGAGAAGGCGCAGTACTCGCACCGGGGCAAGGCCCTGGCCGAGTTGCTCGAGGCCTACAAGGACGGATTCAGAATCCCCGAAGCCAGTTCTTCGGAGTGAACCCCCGCTCCAGGCAGCGGCGGCTTTCAGGCCGCTGGCTTTCTCCTGGCTGAATCCGGCGTACTCCCACCTGCGTATCTGCGGGTGGAGGTGTTTATGAAGGTAAAACCCTGGACGTGGGGAGTCTTTTTGGGAATAGCCACGGTGGCCGCCCTGGCCCAGATGCAGGGCCAGGGGCCTCAGATCCGCTATGCCGAGCTTTCGGGAAGCGGGAACCTCAAGGGCACGGCGGTGATCCTCACCTGGCCCAGCGGGGATCACGAGGTCTTCCTGCGCCTCGAGGGGCTTAGGCCCAGCTCGGGGGTCTACGTCAACCATATCCACTCCAACGCCGCCGGCAACGCCCGTTGCCAAGCCCAAAACGGCGATAAACTCATCGGGCTGGCCAACCTTCAGCCCGACGACAAGGGGGTGGCCCTGGCCTACACCCGCCTGCCCGCCAGCGTGAAGTACCCTGAGGGAGAGACCTACGTAAATGTCCACGCCAACACCCCCAATCCGGTGGGGGCCAGCATTGCCTGTGGTCAGGTAGAGGAGGCGAAATAGCCCAGGCCGACCCGGCCTGGGCAAGCTGAGGGGGATGCCCGTGCGGTTGGCTTTGTCCTTGGCCCTGAGTTTAGCCCTCACAGGATGCCCCAGCATCCCGCACACCGCCCCTTCCGACTCCGGAGCCTTCGACACCGAAACGCTGGGGCAGAGCCAGACCTCGGCGCCGGCACCTTCCCCTACCACTGCGCGATCCATCCCAGGATGAAGGGCACCATCATCGTCAAGCCCTAGAGGTGAGTTATGAAGCGAACGGTAATCTGGCTTTGTGCGGTCGGGCTGGCCCTTTCCCTCCCCATCGCCCTGGGCCGCCCCCCCTACCGCCTGGCGGCCATCGCCCAGCTCCACCTGACCCCCGACCAAGGGGATACCCGCAGCGTCACCTGCCAGTTCTGCCACGTCAACCCCGGCGGTGGCCCCCCCTGGAACCCCTTCGGCGAGTTGGTGCGCTCGAACTTCAGAGGTAGCATCAATCAGGCCCTCTACGACGCGCTCAGGGCCATGAAGGACTCCGACGGAGATGGCTACCTCGACGTGCTCGAGGTCTTCGCGGGTACCTGGCCGGGTAACCCCGACAGCAAACCCCTGGTAGACCCCACCTTCCTCAAAGCCAACTTCGAGAAGGCGGGCGGGGTGGACCTCTACAAGCCTGCGCAGTAGGCCCTGGCGAGGAATGCTGGGGCTTGGCCCGGTCCAAATCCGCCCTGAGAATCGGAGCGGGCTGGGTATACTGCTTTAGTAATGAGGGTCGAGGTCTCCTTGTTGGATGTGGCGGTCTTTTTCGTGATCGCCCTGTCGCTGGCCTACGGGGTGCGCAAGGGTGCTCCGTTTGCCCTCGCGGCGGTGCCCGCGCTGGCGGTCTACGTGGTGCTGGCGCAATTCCTGCCCATACACGAGAACCCCTGGCTAGGCACCGTTCTGGCCGTGATTTTAGGAGTCGGTTCAGGTGCGCTGTCCCAGCTGGTCCCCCTACCCCGCTTCTCCAGCATGACCGAGGGCGTCATCGGGGGAGTGGGGGGGGTGATCTGGGGATTGTTCCTTGCAGTGTGCATCTGGGTGTCCTTCCCCGCGCAGTACAAGGCTTCCACCGGATCGCTGCAATATCCCTCCGATCGCATCTCCGACCTTGTCGCCCAGAGCATCGAGGACAGCGGCTTCGCCCAGCCCCTGTTCAACTGGGTTATCAAGAACCCGGCCATTCAGCGGATCTTCCCGCCGAATTTGCAGTGATGGCTGATGGTCGATGGCCAAACGCAGGTCGTGCATCATAAGGCGCCTTGTCGGAACCACGATAAGGGTTTTTGAATCCCGCTATCAGCCTTCCGCTTGTTCCTCCAGCAGCAGGCTCTCCCAGCTCTGCCGTTGGCGCAGCACCTCCCACTCCTCGCCCGTCCACAACAGCTCGAGCGGCCTGGGGGTGTCGAGGTAGTTGCTGCTCATGCTGCTGCCATAGGCCCCCGCCTGCAAAATCGCCAGGGCATCGCCCTCCTTGGGGGTGGGCAGGGTCAGGTCCTTAGCCAGGATGTCCCCACTTTCGCAAGCAGGTCCGGCTAGGTCGAAGCTTTGAAGGGCTCCCCCCTTGTAAAGAGGCTCCACCGGATGCTGGGCACCATACAGCATCGGGCGTAGCAAGTGGCTCATCCCCGCGTCCACCAGCAGGAATTTGCGTCGGGTTCGCTTGAATCCCCAGGTGCGGGTGACCAGCACCCCGGCTTCGGCCACCAGGTAGCGGCCCGGCTCGAGCCACAACTCCACCCCTAGGCGCTCGGCCAGCCCGAGCGCTTCCGGAGCCAAGCGGGTGAGGTCTAAACCCAGGCCAAAGCCCCCGCCCAGGTTGAGCACCTCGAAGGGGCCGTGTTCCTGATACAGCCGCTCCATGAGCGCGTATCCGGCGTGGAAGTCCTCGACGCGCTCGAGGGCCGAGCCCAGATGCACGTGCAGCCCCAACACGTCGAGGTCTCCAGCCCGCGCGATCTTGAGGGCCTGCCTTATGTCCTGCGGCAAGATGCCAAACTTGCTCTCACCCCGCCCGGTGGCCAGGTGATCGTGGGTGAGCACCGGCAGGTCGGGGTTGACCCGCAAGATGACATGGCTGCCGGGCAGGTGTCGGGCCACCCGCTCGGCGTCGGGCAGGGAGTCCAGGCCCAGGATGGGCACGCCGATCTCCTTGAGCTCTGCGAGCATGGCGGGGGTCTTGAGTGGCCCGTTGAGCAAGACCTCCTTACGCTTGAAACCGGCGGCGTAGGCTCGGCGCACCTCCCCCAGGCTCACCGCCTCGAGAAAGACCCCCAACCCCAGCAACCGCCGCAAGATGCCCAGGCGAGGGTTGGCCTTCATGGCAAAGAACAGCTCAGCCTGGGGAAAAGCCGCCCTGAAGGCGCTCACCCTAGCCTGAATCGAAGTCAAGTCGTAGGCATAAAAAGGCGTCTCGTAGCGCTCGAGGGCCGCTTGCAGCGCCTGGCGAAATCGAGGGTTGAGGGCGCTCATGCGTCCCAGATTACCCGAGCATCCTGAGAGCGATGTGCCAAATGCACGGGTTGTGCGAGAATACGGCCATGCTCATCGGCGTCGCTGCCCAGTACCGCACCACCGGCGAACTCGTCCGCAGCAAGATCTGGGGCCTGCTCGAGCCCTACGTCAGGGCCCTCGAGGCCCAAGGAGCGGATGTGGTGGTGATTCCGCCCCAGGCCCGCCCGCTCGAGATCGCCCGCAGGCTCGACGGCATCCTGCTGCCCGGCGGGGTAGACATAGACCCCGCCCACTTCGGCGAAGACCCCATCCCCGAGATGGGCGAGGTCTCGCCCGAGCGCGACACCCTCGAGCTGGAACTGGCCCGCTACGCCGCCCAGCGCCGCATCCCCTTGCTGGGCATCTGCCGGGGCATCCAGGTGATCAACGTGGCGCTGGGTGGCAGCCTTTACCAGGACCTACCCGCCCAGGGCTTTAAAGCCATTCAGCACTACCAGAAGTCGGAGTCGGGGGTGCTGGGGCACAGCCTCGAGCAGATCTCCAGAAGCCCGCTGGAGGCTTTGTTCCCCCGACGCTTCCGGGTCAATTCCTACCACCACCAAGCCCTCAGGGACCTGGCCCCCGGCCTGCGTGCAGTCGCCGTCGCCCCCGACGGTGTGGTGGAGGCGGTGGTGCTCGAGGATCACCCCTTCTACCTGGGCGTGCAGTGGCACCCCGAGCTCTTGCCCGAGCAGTGGGACATCTTCCGGGCGTTCGTCGAAGCAGCCGGTGTGGTCAATCGCCAAACGACGTAGGGCATACGGTACGATACCCCCGTGAACCTCGGTTTTCTCGCCTCAGGACGGGGTAGCAACCTACAAGCGGTGATCGATGCCTGCAAGCGCGGGCGGCTTTGTGCCACACCACGGGTGGTGATCTCCAATAACAGCGCTTCGGGGGCGCTAGAGAAGGCCCGTCAGGAGGGTATCCCCGCCTATCACCTCTCGAGCCACACCCACGGCGAGGGGCTCGACGAGGCCATCTTGAAGACCCTGCAGCGGCACGAGGTCGAGCTGGTGGTGCTGGTGGGCTACATGAAGAAGCTGGGGCCGCGAACCCTGGCGGCCTACCGCAACCGCATCGTCAACATCCATCCAGCTCTGCTGCCTAAGTTCGGCGGGCAGGGAATGTACGGGATAAACGTGCACAAAGCGGTGATCGAGGCGGGCGAGCGCGAGAGCGGCGCGACGATCCACCTCGTAGACGAGGAATACGACCACGGAGCCATCCTGGCCCAGACCCGCGTCCCCGTGCTCCCGGACGACACCCCCCAGACGCTGGCCCAGCGGGTGCTCGAGCGCGAGCACGCTTTCCTGGTCGAGACCTTGGGCAAGATCATCAGTGGAGAGATCCGCCTCGATTGACCCACAAACCCTCTGGAGGTTCGAATCATGCCCTTTCGCCTCGAGACCCCCCGCCTGATCCTGCGCCGTTTTGAACAGCACGACCTGGAAGCCCTCATCGCCTACCGCTCCGATCCCCAAGTAGCCCACTACCAGAGCTGGGACGCGCCCTACCCCAGGGAGAAAGCCCTGGCTTTCCTCGAGTGGGCTACGCAGGCCCAGCCCACGCCGGGACAGTGGTTCTACGCGGCCATCGAATCCAAGGGCAGCGGCGAGACCCTGGGTGAGTGTGCGTTTTTGTGGCTCGAGGACGGCCAGCAGGCCCGAATCGTCGTCACCCTGGCCACACAGCATCAGCGACAGGGCTATGCCCGCGAGGCGCTGCAGCGGCTGCTGGAGTACCTCTTCGAGGACTTGAAGCTGCACCGGGTGCACGCCAGCTCCGACGTGGAGAACCATGCCGCCTGGCACCTGATGGTCCAGTTGGGGATGCGGCTGGAGGGGCAATCGGTCGAGAGCCGTTGGCTCAAGGGCCGCTGGAGCAGCGAGTACCACTACGCCATCCTGCAGCGGGAGTGGCGCGAGCGGCGGGGTTGAGCGGCATAACCCGATCGGCACGAATGTAAGCGGGTGGTTCTGGCAAGCGGCCAGGGGCAAGATGCCGTATCTATAAGCGATATGACGCAGGGTAAGGAGGGAGCGGGGTGCCCAGTATTGACAACCCCAATCACCACAGCTAACATAGCGGTTGCTGTTCGGGGCTGTGGCGCAGCTGGGAGCGCGTCTGAATGGCATTCAGAAGGTCAGGGGTTCGAATCCCCTCAGCTCCACCAAAAGACTCCGGCCATGCGCCGGGGTTTTTTCTTTTGGGCTTGATATATGAACCAGCAGCCGCTATAGTTGATCGTTGGCTGGGCTAAAAGCCCAAGGCTTGCCATTGCCAAGCCTGCGCGGAGGAAGCTTAAATGTTCGCAATCATCGAGACCGGAGGAAAACAATACCGGGCCGAACCTGGCGCGAAGCTGCGCGTGGAGAAGCTCGAGGCCGAAGCAGGTCAGACCGTCGAGTTCGACGCCCTCCTGCTGGGCGGGGAAAAAACCGTGGTGGGCAACCCCATCGTGCCCGGTGCCAAGGTAGTGGCTGAGGTGGTGGGTCACGGCAAGGGCAGGAAGATCCGGGTGATGAAGTTCAAGGCCAAGGTGCAGTACCGCCGTAAGCGGGGCCACCGCCAGCCTTACACCGAGATCGTGGTCAAGGAGATCCGCGCTTAAGCGCCCGTAGGCGGTGGCCCAACTGCTATCCGCTACGGACCATCGGCTACAGGCACTCTGAAGGAGCTTGTTATGGCACACAAGAAAGGTCTGGGTTCGACCAAGAACGGGCGCGACTCCCAAGCCAAGCGCCTGGGCGTGAAGAAGTTCGGCGGCGAGGTGGTGCGGGCCGGTAACGTGCTGGTGCGCCAGCGCGGCACCAAGTTCCGCGCGGGAGCAGGCGTGGGCATGGGCCGCGACTACACCCTCTTCGCCCTGGTGGATGGGGTGGTGGAGTTCGCGGACAAAGGCCGCATGGGGCGCTTCGTCTCGGTGAAGCCCGCCGAAACAGCCACCCAAGCCTAAGCTTGGCGAAGGCCGAAAGCTGAAGGCCGCCAGCCTTTAGCCTTCGGCCTCGAGTTTTTAGTCTTGTAGCCATGTTCAGGGATACGCTCGAGATCACGGTCATAGCCGGGCGCGGGGGTGACGGGGCCATCAGCTTCTGGCGCGAGAAGTACATCGCCAAGGGCGGCCCCGACGGGGGCGATGGGGGCGACGGGGGCTCGGTCATCCTGCGGGCGCTAGGGCAGGTGGACTCCCTTTCCACCCTCTCCAAACGCATCTACCGCGCCGAGGACGGCGAGCACGGCCTGGGCAAGGGCATGGACGGGCGCGCAGGCCGCGATCTGGTGGTGGAGGTGCCGCGGGGAACGCGGGTCTTCGATGCGGAGAGCGGGGAGTTGCTGGCCGACCTGGTCGAAGAAGGCCAGAGCGTGGTGGCGGCCCAGGGCGGTCAGGGTGGGCGGGGCAACCGCCACTTTGTCACCCCTACGCGCCAGGCGCCCCGCTTCGCCGAAGGGGGTCTGCCCGGTGAGAAGCGGCGGCTGCGGCTGGAGCTGATGCTGCTGGCCGACGTGGGCTTGGTGGGCTACCCCAACGCGGGCAAGAGCAGCCTGCTGGCCGACCTCACCGCGGCCTCGCCAAAGGTGGCCGCCTACCCCTTCACCACGCTGGCTCCCAACCTCGGCGTCATCGAGCGCGCTGAGGGCGAGCGCATCACCATGGCCGACATCCCCGGCATCATCGAGGGGGCTAGCCAGGGCAGGGGGCTAGGGCTCGACTTCCTGCGCCACATCGGGCGCACGCGGGTGCTGCTGTACGTGCTCGACGGCAGCGACAAACCCACAGAAACCCTGCGCACGCTGCAAGGGGAACTGCGGGCTTACGACCCCGAGCTCCTGAAGCGGCCCTCGCTGGTCGCGCTCAACAAGATCGACCTGCTCACCCCCGAAGAGGTTGGCAGGCTCGAGGCCGAGCTCGCCACCGTTGGCCTGCCGGTGCTGGCCATCTCGGCGCTCAGTGGGGAGGGCCTCGAGCCGCTGGTCGATGCCCTCTTCGCCCTGGTGCAGGCCGCGCCAAAGCCCGTCCTCCAGACCCCCGCGCCCCCTCCCCCACCCGACACCGGCATCCGAATCGAGGAGGTCGAGGAGGGGGTCTTCGAGGTCAGGGCCCCGCAGCTCGAGCGCCAGCTCTCGCGCATGAAGGGCGAGGTGAGCGAGATGGCGGGGTACTTACAGGATTTGTTCAGGCGCTATCGTGTAGAATCGGCGCTCGAGGCCCGCGGTGTCCGCGCGGGCGACACCGTAAGGCTCGCCGGGGTGGAATTCGAGTACATCCCGGAGGTGTGAGTACGCGGCAAGCTCTTAGCGTACGACCCCTACCGTTCGACACTTAGCGTTTAGCCTTCGGCATCGGTCTTATGCGCATCGGTATCTTCGGCGGCAGCTTCGACCCCATCCACCTGGGGCACCTGCTGGCGGCCTCGGAGGCGGCAGCGGCGCTGGGGCTCGAGCGGGTGCTCTTCGTCACGGCGGCCCGTCCGCCCCACAAAACGCCGGTGGCCCCGCCCGAGGCCCGGCACGAGATGGTGCTGCTGGCCACCGCCCGCGACCCCCGCTTCGAGGCCAGCCGCCTCGAGCTCGACCGCCCCGGCCCCAGTTACACCGTCGATACCCTGCTCGAGGCTCAGCAGCGCCACCCGGCTGCTGAGCTTTTTTTCATCACCGGAGCCGATGCCTACAACGACGCCGACTCCTGGTACCAGGCCGAGCGCCTCGACGACCTGGCCCACCTGGTCGCGGTGACCCGCCCCGGCCACACCCCCGAGATCCACCCCTTCTTCCGGGAGCGCACCCGCCTCCTGGAGATTCCCGGCTACGACGTTTCCAGCAGCGAGATTCGCAGGCGGCTGCGCGAAGGCCGCACAGTGCGCTATCTGCTGCCTTTGGAAGTGGAGGTTTACATTGGCAAACACGGCTTTTACCGAGTGGGCTGAACGGGTGCGCCAGCTGGTCAGCCCCGAGCGCTTCGCCCACATCCTGCGGGTGGCCGAGCTGGCCGAGCGCATCGCCGCGGCCAACGGGCTCGAGCCCGAACGGGCTTACCTGGCGGGCATCCTCCACGACGCGGCCCGCGAGTTCGCCCCCGAGCGCTTAGCCGAGCTGGCTCCCCCGCAGAACGAGGTCGAGCGCGAGCACCCCAAGGCCCTGCACGGGCGGGCCGGGCGGCGTCTGGCCGAGGAGTGGGGCATCGAGGATGAGGAAGTGCTCGAGGCTATCGAGGGTCATGTCTACGGCGCACACCCCAAACACGCCATCGCGATGGCGGTTTATGTGGCCGACGTGTCGGAGCCGGGGCGCGGGGTCAACGCCGAGATCCGCGATCTGGCGCTGGGAGGGCAGTTGCTCGAGGCCTACCGCCAAGCCGTGCGCAGCAAGGTCGAATACCTTCAGCGCAAGGGCATTCCCGTTCATCCCCGCACCCTCGAGGCCTACCGGGAGCTGATCAGCGAGCCCAGACCAGGCTTCAGGCTTTAGCCTCATCCCTTCTTTTTCACGATTGGCAAGGTTCTATCGGCTATGTTTGTCGGGAAACGTCCATGCGCCGACCTCGAGCTTCCCTGATCCTTCTGAGCCTGGGCTTCTTCGGCCTGGCGGCGGCTATCCATTTTGCCCCTACCCCCGGCGACTTGCGCTACGGTGGCGGGGGCAGCGGTTTTCGGGCGGGTGGTGAGCTCGAGATGAACCTGGTGATCGCCGCCCGTGACATCGAATATTGCGGCTACCACACCCCTTGCGGGGCGGGCGAGCGCACCGACACCATCTTCTACGCTGCCGTCAGGGGCAGCGAGGTGAGCCTGCTGGCCATACCCCGCGACCTCTACACCCCCCTGACCGGTGGCAAGATCAACGGAGCCTATGCCAGGGGCAAAGCCCAGGGGCTGGTGGACGCCGTCGAGGAAGCGCTGGGGCTGCCGGTGGATCACTACCTCATCCTCACGCTCGACGTGGTCAAGGTGCTCGTGGACGCGGTGGACGGGGTGGACGTGGTCTTGAGCGAGCCCATGAAGTACAGCGACCGCGCCGCCGGGCTCTACATCGACTTTCCCGCCGGTCCCAACCACTTCGACGGGGCCGACGCGGTGAAGTACATGCGCTTCCGCCACAGCTACGGCAGTGATTACAGCCGCCTCGACCGCATCAAGGACCTGTTGAGCCACGTCGCCGAGAAGATCAAGCAGCCTAAATACTGGGGCCGCCTGCCGGGGCTGGCCAACCAGGTCTGGAGCAGGCTCGAGACCGACCTCAGCCTGCAGGACGCGCTGGCCTGGCTCCCCTATCTGCGCAACGTCTCGCTGCGCTCGGCCACGCTGCCCACCTACGAGGACGGCTTCTTCCTGCGTTACGATGAGCAAGAGCGCAACCGCTTCCTCAACGATTTTCTCTCGCTCAAGCTCGACCTGCTCACCGGCATCGCTCCCGAGGGCAAGGTGGCGGTGCTGGCGCCCACTGCCGCAGATTCGGAGAGCGCTCGGCAAAACGGCACCGACCCCCTCGAGGGCTTCCGTCGCCTGGGCCTGCCCCTGCCCGAGGTAGCCGAGAACACCCTGGCGCTGGGGCCGGGGGTCTACATCCGCACCGGCAGCAGCTCGGTCGAGGTGGGCCGCTATTACGCGGAGTTGCTGCACCTGCCGCTGTTCACCCGTTACCAGCTCAGCCCCTCAGGCTACGACGCCCTGATCGTGCTGCCCAAATGTGGTTCCTGCGGATAGCGCTTACGGCTGCTTCTTGCCGCAAGGGCTATTGGTAGGAACCACCCTCCGGTCCGAATGGCGGCCAACATGAAGCTGGGATCAGGCCGTGCCGACAGGAGTACGGCCCCGCAATTGCACGTCGATGTTGCAGATGTGCCCTACCAGCCAGTTCTTCAGCGTCCCGTGCAGTTCGCGCAGCATCTCGACGCTGGCCCCTCCACGCGCTTTGTGCTGCTGGGTGAAGTCGGCGTAGAGGGCCAGGAAGCGATCGTGCGCCTCCTTGTTCTTGCGGGCGATGGGGCAACCCCGCAGCGTCATGCACAGCTCCTCGTAGGCGAAGTGGGTGTTGACGTAGCTCTCCAAGAACGCCAAGAGATTGTCCACCTCTTCGCGGTTTGGGGGGCTGCCGGGCGGGGTGGACTCGAGCAGGCGCTCGAGGCGGTTGACGTAGTCGAAGAGGTTGCGGTGCTGCCCGTCGATGCGCGCTTCGCCGGTTTCATAGCTCGCGTTCCACTCGATCGCCATAGTCACGCTCCAACGAGCCGAGTGTAACGAGCATGCCGGAGAGGAATGTCCCCGGTTGGCATGCTTTGGCTATCGACCATCCACCACCGATGTACCCCGACCCTCGACAGCCTCCTCCTTGTGCAGCTCCAGTGCCCGCTCAGCCAGGCGCTCACCGGCCTCGGCAAAGGGATGGAAGATGCAGTTCACTCCTGCTTTCTCGAACAGCGGGTCCTCCTCGAGGTGATAGCTGGTCACGGCGATCAGGCCGGGGAACCCCCGGCGACGCAGACCCTCCACCGCACGCAGCTTGGCCTCGAAGTCGGGCATGGTCAGCAGCACCCCCCTGATCCCCGAGAGCTCGAGCCGCTCCCACAGCTCGGGGTCCTCGGCGTCGCCGTAGAGCACCCGGCGGCCCTTAGCGCGGTGGGCCTCCAGCTTGGCCGGGTCGGCGTCCAGCCCCACCACCCGCTCCCCTTCGCGCTCGAGCAGCTTATAGGCCGCCCCACCCGTGCGTCCCATGCCCACCACCAGCCAACGGGCCTGCCCCAGCCGGGTGGGCTCGCGGTCGGGGTGGTCGCCCGAGCGCTCGAAGCGCAGCAGGTAGGGCTCGAGCCGGTCGTACAGCCGGTGGACCCGGCGGTTGAGCGGAGCCGCCAGCACCAGCGAGGCCGCCACCACCAAGGCCAGCAGCGTGCCCCAGGACTCATCCAGCACCCCATTGCGCACGGCGGCGCTCGAGGTGATGAGGGTAAACTCACTGAAAGTTCCCAGCGCCACCGCCGAGACGAAGGCCGTACGTGCCCGCAAGCCAAACAGCACGAACAGCACGAAGAAAATCGCCAGTTGCAGCGGCAGCGAGAGCAAGATCAAAAAGCCCACCCCCAACAGCTTCAGTTCAGGGAAACCGCCCAGCCCGATCTCGAGGAAGAAGGCCACCAGGAAAGCTTCTTTCAGACCCCACACTGTACGCGAAAGCTCGGTGGTCTGGGCGTGGCCAGCCAGGAGGGCTCCCATCAGCAAAGCCCCCAGCTCACCCGAAAGCCCCACCGCCTCCGCCAGGCTGCCCCCACCCAGGGCTAGCCCGACCCCGAAGAGCAACAGCAACTCGTCGTGGCCGCTCTTCTCGAGCACCCAGACCACCAGCGGCCGCAACAGTGGCAATAGCAGCAGCAACAAGGCCCAGGGCGTGGGGGTCTTGACCCCGGCCAGCGCCAACAAGGCCACCGCCACCAAATCCTGCAAGACCAGGATGCCCACCACCACCCGCCCGTGGTAAGTGGAGAGTTCGCGCTTTTCCTCCAGCAGCTTGATCGCCAACACCGTGCTGGAAAACCCCAGCCCCAGCCCCACGTACCAGGCCGCGCTGCCCAGCCAGTGCCACAGCAGCAGCGTGGTCAGGCTCCCGGCCAGCAACAGATGTAGGCTCCCCACCCCCAGCACCTCGGGGCGGAACAGGCTGGCCAGCCGCAGCTTCAGCCCTACGCTGAACAACAGCAGCAGCACGCCCGCGTGGGCCAGCTTGTGCAGAAAATCCCCGCCGTGCAAACCCAGCGCACCCAGGCCAAACCCTGCGGCCAGGTAGCCCACCAGGGGCGGCAGCCCCAGCGCACTCGCCCCCAAGCCCAACACATAAGCTCCCAGCACCCAAAGGGCTTCCATGTAGCGAGTTTATCGGGTAGGCCAGCAATCGGAAAATGACCCGAAGCGGCTTGGCAAAGCGCACACATTTCTCCGGCTCAA
Organism: Calidithermus timidus DSM 17022; assembly: GCF_000373205.1. Lineage (NCBI taxonomy): Bacteria > Thermotogati > Deinococcota > Deinococci > Thermales > Thermaceae > Calidithermus > Calidithermus timidus. The sequence goes on along the minus strand of NZ_KB890688.1, from coordinate 52,423 downwards.
CTGCGCTACACTAGGGGCAGATGGTGAAAACACTGGATGCTACCCGGAAGATCGAGTTGATTCGCCAATCCCTGGAAGACAAGAAGGCCGAAAACGTGGTGGCTCTGGACCTACGGCAGGCATCCGAGAGCCTCGATTTCTTTGTCATCGCCTCCGGCACCAGCCGTCCCCACCTCGAGGCCCTCGAGCGCGCGGTGCGCGAACGCCTGGAGGACGAAGGCCTCTTTCCCCTCCACGTCGAAGGCCCCAGCCAGCGCTGGATCCTGCTCGATTACGGCGAGGTGCTCGTGCACATCATGACCCCCGAGGCCCGTGAGTACTATGACCTCGAGGGCTTCTGGACCGACGCTCGGCGCCTGAGCGCCTAACCCCGCTGCCTCCCTCCACGCTTTTTGGCTCTCCCTGCGCTCAAGCGCTGAGCAAGAACTGGAAGGCCACCATCGCCGTCACCGAGAGGGTGAGGGCGGTGGCTACGCTGGAAGCCGGGGCGTCCTCGAGGGCCTCGGGCAGGATCTCCGCTATAGCCAGCCAGATCATGGCCCCCGCTGCAAAGCCCAGCCCAAAGGGCAGCAGCGGTTTGAAGGCCTCGACAAACAAGAACGCGGGTACCGCCATGAGGGGTTGGGGAAGAGAGGAAAACACGCTCCACCAGGCGGCCTTGAGCACCGAAACCCCTTTGGGCACCAGCACCAGGCTGATCGCCAGGCCCTCGGGGATGTTGTGCACCGCGATGGCCAGGGTGATGAACAAGCCCAAAGCCTCTCCTCCACCGAACGAAACCCCCACACCCACCCCTTCGGCAAAAGAGTGCACGGTCATGATCCCCACCAGCAGCAGGGCCTTACGCGAATCCAGCGCACCCAGGTTGCCCAACTGAATGTCGTCGTAACGGCCCAGGAAGCGGTGTGCGGCCAGGATGAAGGCCAGGCCCGCGAAGACCCCCAGCAAGGTGCGCGCGAGGCTGTAGCTTACCCCCTCATAGATCAGGCCAAAGCTGGCCGCCAACATCAGCCCGGCCGCTACCGAGTTGGCAATGCCCAGCGCCCGGCGGCTGAGGCCACGCCATAACAGAAAAGGCAGGGCCCCCAAACCCGTGGCGATGGCGGTCAGCAGAGCGTAGAGGAATACACTCAGGGTCATCGGCTCCACCTCGTCATCTTATTGCAAATGATTATCAGTTGCAATAAGGACATACGTCACCTGTCCCAAGGCGCACTGCCTACGATGCAAGTCCGATCACCTTCGGCCTTCAGTTGCAGTTTACACACACATATAGGCGGTATTCGTGGGGACCGCTCAGGCCAACGGCTACCGATTTTGCGGTGGGAACACCCGCTTCAACCAGGCGTTCACGTCCTGGGCAACCTCGTCGGCCCTGGAGTCGAGCAGGAGGTCGTGTTCGCTGTCGTAGGCCTTGTATTCCTTGCTCGAGCTCCCCAGCAACTGGTAGAAGCGCCTGACCGCTGCTTCGGGGATGGTGCTGTCGTGCTGGGCCTGGAGCACCAGCGCCGGAGCGGTAATCCGGGGCAGCAAGGGGGGAACCTGCCGGCATAGCTTGAGCACCTCCACGAAGGCGCCGGTGGGGAAGTAAGGGTAGTTGGGGTTGTTCTTCTTGCGCTGGGGGTCGCGCACCGAGTTGGTACCCTTGAAGGTCGGGATCACCCAGCGCAGGTAAGGGGCCAGGGGGGCCAGGGGGTTGACGAAGCCCAGGGCCGGCACCATCGCCACAAATGCCGAAGTGCCCTCCTCGGCGGCAAGCTTGGCCCCGACCAAAGCGCCCATCGAGAGCGTCACCAACGCCCTGGGCTCGGGCAGCGAGCGGTAGGCCTCCAGCGCCACCCGATACCAGTCCTCCCAGCGCACCCCCACCAGGTCTTCCGGACGGGTACCGTGGCCGGGGAGCGTGGGCTGCAGCACGGTATAGCCCGTCTGACGCAAAACGTCGGGGAGTGGGCCCAAGGTGAGGATGGGGTGCGAGGTAAAGCCATGCAAGACCAGAACATTGGACATAGCTTAAGAATACCGCCCGAGAGCCCACCCACACCCACCGCCAGGGGGCGAGGGCATCCGCTGGCCCTTTCGGATACCTCCCTCAGCCTAAGCGATACCCTCATACCAGATTCGGTCAGTTCGTTCCCGAATGGGAACGAACTGACCCCGAAGGGAGTGCTCTAGGATTCAAAAAGATAGCCTCTGAAGGTCTTTGGTTTGGGTGATTATCTTTTTGAATCCGGTATCACACGTCTGAGCCTGTGAGGATGGTCGTGCGAAACTCCAACCAGACGTAGTTGGTTGTGGGTAGTTCATTGAGGCCTACCAGAGGAAGGCCCCAGGAGGCTGATCCAAGGCGCAAATGCCCTGGGCGCAGGCGCTATACTGGCCCTTTGGGTATTCGTATGCGCGACGCCCTCGAAGCCCTGGAATTTCAGCGCGTTCGCCAGGCCCTGGCCGAGCGGGCCTCGACCCTGATGGGTCGGGAGGCTGCCCTGCGCTTTGGTCCTAAGATCAGCCTCGAGGAGGCCCTGGCTCAGCAAGCCACCGTCGCCGAGGCGGTGGCCTACAGCTATCGCCTGGGAGGCATCCGCGACCTGCGACCGGCGCTGGCGGCGGCGCAGGAGGGGCGACGGCTGGAGGGCATCGACCTGCTGAGCGCGGCGCACAGCCTCGAGGCCGCCAGCGAGCTCAAGCACGAGCTCCTGAAGATCGGCGAGCGGCTGTCGGCCCTGGCGGCACGCATCGGCGAGCACACCCTGTTTCGTCGGCGGGTCAGGGAGTGCTTGGATGACGGGGGTAACGTGCGCGACTCGGCCAGCCCACGCCTGCGGGAGATCCGCTCCTCGCTGAGTCCCCTGCGCGCTCGCATCCAGGAGCGGCTCTACAGCATCATGGACCGACAAGCCAGCGCCATCCAGGACCGACTGATCACCATCCGACGCGACCGCTACGTGATTCCGGTCAAGGCCAGCTTTCAGAACCAGCTTCCCGGCATCGTGCTCGACCAGTCGGACAGCGGGCTCACGGTCTTCATGGAGCCCGCCAGCATCGTGCCGCTCAACAACCAGCTCGCCAGCTTGCGCCTGGAGGAAGAAGCCGAAGTAAACCGCATCCTCTTCGAGCTGTCGAGCCTGCTGGCGAGCGACCCCGAGTTGCCGGCGACCCTCGAGGCCTTAGTCGAACTCGACTTAGCCCGCGCCGCCGCCAACTTAGCCCAGGACTGGGGCCTAACCCGGCCCCGCTTCGAGCCAGGCACTTACCGGCTGCTCCAGGCCCGCCATCCGCTGATCCAGGGGGCCGTGGCCAACGACATAGAACTCACCGGCGAGCACCGCATTCTGCTGCTCACCGGGCCCAACATGGGCGGCAAGACCGCGCTGCTCAAAACGCTGGGCCTGGCCGTGCTGATGGCCCAATCCGGGCTCTTCGTGGCAGCCCAGAGTGCGGTGCTGGACTTCCCCACCCAGCTCTTCGTGGACATCGGCGACGAACAGAGCCTGCAAGAAAGCCTCTCGACCTTCGCCGCCCACCTGCTCAGGCTCAAAGAGGTGCTCACACACGCCGATTCTCAGAGCCTGGTACTCATCGACGAGCTGGGCTCGGGCACCGACCCCGAGGAGGGCGCGGCGCTGTCGCAGGCCTTCCTCGAACAACTCCTGGCGCTGGGAGCGCGGGGCCTCATCACCACCCACCTCACCCCCCTCAAGGCCTTCGCCCAGGAGCAGCCCGGCATACGCAACGCCTCCATGCGCTTCGACCTGGAGAAGCTGCGCCCCACCTATCACCTGACGGTGGGCTCACCAGGTCGCAGCTACGCCCTGTCCATCGCGCGGCGGCTGGGCTTCCCGGCTGAGGGCGTGAAGCGGGCCGAGGAACTGCTGGGGCCGGAAGGGGGCCGGGTGGAGCGCCTGCTGGCGGCCCTTGAAGCCGAGCGCGAGGCCGCGAGGAGCGAGCGAGAGAAGGCCGCAGCCGCCGCCAGCCAAGCCGAAGCCCTACGGCAGAAGCTCGAAGAGCGGCTGGGCGAGCTCGAGGCCCAACGCGAAAAGCTGCTCGAAGAGGCGCGCGAGAAGGCCGAGCGGGTGGTACTCGAAGCCCAGCAGCAGGTGCGCCAGGCCCGCGAAAAGGCCAGAGCCCAAGGCCAGGGCCAGGCCCTGCAGGAGCTGCTGCAGTTGCGCAGCCGCTATCATAAAGCCCCCAAGGGCCAGCCTCCCCCCCAACCGGGCCTCCAGGTCGGCGCGGTGGTAGAGGTGCCCGATTACGGCAAGGGCAGCATCGTCGAAATCCGCGGCAGCGAGGCCGTGGTGCAGATGGGCGCGGTGCGCATGAGCTTCCCCCTCTCGAGCCTAAAGCCCAAGGAGGAGGAAAAGCCCAAGGGCTCAGGCAGCAGCCGCCAGCGCTCGAGCTTCGACACCGAGCTCAACCTGCGCGGCCTGAGTGTCGAGGAAGCCCTCATCGCCGTGGACGATTACCTCGAGGAGGCCAGGGCCGTGGGGGCTACCCCCCTGCGCCTGCTCCACGGCAAGGGCACCGGGGCTCTGCGCAAGGCCCTGCGCGAAGCGCTCAAGCGCGACAAGCGGGTGCAGAGCTTCCACGACGCCGTCCCCTACGAAGGGGGCCACGGGGTGACGGTGGTGCATTTGAAGTAGGGTGCGTGGCCATGGTTCGCCGCATACCTCCAGACCAACGGCATTTCCCTTGACTCCAAAGCTCATTCAGTCGGGCAAAGCCTAGAGCGCTCTTCACAAATATCGAGCCATCCGGGACTAAGAATCCTTTGTCCTAGTGGCCGCCGGGATGGGCGGCCACGTCTGTGAAGAGCGCTGTAACAGCCTCATGACACACCCTCTCTTATGACCAGCTAGAATGGGTTCACGTGAGTTCCAGGAGGCGACGTGAAACGAGTGCTGGTGTGGACAATGGTGTTCATGGGCCTGAGCCTGGCCCAAGTTGAGGTGAGCTTTTGGCACGCGATGGATGGGCCGGCGGGGCGGGCCATCGACGAATTCGCACGAGAGTTCAACAGCCGGCAGCGCGAGTACAAGGTGACGCCGCGCTACGTGGGCGACTACCGCGAGGCCGAGAGCAAGCTGGTGGCGGCGCTGCGCTCGGGGTCGGGGCCCACCCTTTACCAAGCGGAGGTGGTCTTCTTTCCCAAGCTGGTGGCCGAAGGTTCCGCGCTCGCCCTCGACGAAGCGGTAGCCAGTGTGCCCAAGGCCCTTACTGACGACCTATACGAAGCGGCCTGGGACTACGGCATCGTCGGCGGCAAGCGTTACGGGCTGCCCTTCAACACCTCGACGCCGGTGCTGTTCTTCAACGAGGACCAGCTGCGGGCCAAGGGCCTAAAGGTGCCGGGCAACTGGGCCGAGTTCGGCAACGTAGCCCGCGCCCTCACCAGCCGCTCCTCCAAGGGCTTTATCGCCCTCTCCGAATCCTGGACTTTCGAGGCCATGGTGACCAGCCGGGGTGGCAACCTCGTCACCCCAAGCGGCAGGCCGGCTTTTAGCTCCAAAGAGGTCGTGGAGGCGCTGGAGTTCCTCCAAAGCCTCAGCAAAAGCGGCTCCATCACCGCCCGCAACCTCGCCGAGAGCACCTTCGCCCAACTCGACTTCGTACGCACCAAGGGCATGATGGTCTTCGCCTCCATCGCTAACTGGCCCGCCGCCGAGAACTTCTCCTTCGCCTTCAAGCTCGGCGTGGCCCCGGTGCCGCGCGAGCCGGGCGGCAAGGTGCCGCTAGGTGGAGCCCAACTGGTCGTGATCAAAGGAGCTAAGCCCGAAGAACTCAGAGGCGCAGTGGAGTTCTGGAAATACCTCATGGAGCCGGAGGTCATCGCCCGCTGGGTGCAGGCTTCGTACTACGTACCCCTGCGCAAATCCGCCACCCCGCTGCTGGAGCAGTTCTACCGCGAGAACCCCTACCGCAAGGTGGCCTTCGAGCAGATCGCCTACGCCCAGCCCCGTCCCCGCGTACCGCAGTTCGCCACCTGGCGCAACTTCCTCGAGGAAGCCCTCGAGCGCGCCCTCAAGGGAGGAGTCCCGGCACGGCAGGCCCTCGAGGAGGCACAGCGCAAGGCAGAAGCGGTGCGTTGAGGAAAAGCGACGAATGCGCTGCGCACAAGGCGCCGTAGGCGGTATCCGTAGAATCGCTCTAATCATCAAAGCGCATAGTCGATGACCACCGGGGCATGATCGGAGAGCAAGGGCTCGGGGTGGATGCGCGGGCTATGGGCCACCCCTGCAAGGCCCGGCGTGCTGAAGTGGTAGTCCAGCCGCCAGCCCACGTTCTTGGCCCTGGCCTGTCCGCGCTGCGACCACCAGGAGTAATGCACCGCCTCAGGGCCGACCAGCTCGCGAAAAACGTCTACGTAACCTGTGTTCAGCAAGTCGTCGATCCAGGCCCGCTCCTCGGGCAGGAAACCGGAGTTCCGTTGGTTGGACCTCCAGTTCTTGAGGTCGATAGGCTTGTGAGCGATGTTGAAGTCGCCGCAAACGATGTGCTCGCCCTCGAGCCCCCCCAAGAAGGGCAGAAGCTCGTCCAGGAAGCGCATCTTTTCAGCCTGACGCACCGGCCCAGACGAGCCCGAGGGCACGTAGACCGAGACCACACTGTAGCCATCGAAGACGGCCCGCAGGAAGCGCCCCTCGCGGTCGAAGTCGGAGCCCATGCCCACCTGGAGGTCTTTGGGCTTTTCCCGGCATAGCAAAGCCACCCCGCTGTAGCCCGCTTTCTCGGCGGGATGCCAGTAAGCGTAGTAGCCCTCGAGTTTCCCCAACTCCCGCGGCAGCTGCTCCGGCAGGCAGCGCACCTCCTGCAAGCAGATGACGTCGGGTTCCTGGTCTTTGAGCCAGTCCGCCAGGCCCTTGGCTACCGCCGCACGAATCCCGTTGACGTTGAGGGTGACAACCCGCATGAAGGACAGATTACGAGCCTGACATGACTATTCGCCAACCTAGTGAGGCAGCCGCTTTTGCAGCAGGCCGTAAGTGAAAGTTCCCAGCAGCGCCCCCAACAGCAGCACCGCCACGCTCAGGAAGCCGCTACCGATGAGGGCGTAGATGGGACCGGGGCAGGCCCCCACCAGCCCCCAGCCCAGACCAAAGATGGTTCCACCATAGATGTAGCGCCGCCAGCCCGGCTCACGCTCCTCGACCCTCAGGGCCCTCCCCTGCTTGTCCTTCAGACCCAGACGGCGGATGAGCCACAAGGAGACCATCCCGGTAAGCACCGCGCTGCCGATCACCCCGTACATGTGGAATGAACCAAAGCGGAACATCTCCTGGATGCGATACCAGGAGGAGATCTCCGAGCGGATGGCGATGACCCCAAAGGCCACCCCCGCCAGGAGATAGGGAGTGTAGGCCAGGACCTGGCTAAAGCGCCGCGAAGGATGCGTGGGTTTGAGCGCCTGTTGCATGGGTTACCTCAGAATCAGGGGCAGGAGCCAGTGGGCCGAGACCAGCCCGCCGATGAAGAAGCCGATCACCGCGATCAGTGAGGGCAGTTGCAGCGCCGAGAGCCCGGTGATGGCGTGACCCGAAGTGCAGCCACCCGCCCACCTCGAGCCGAAGCCGATCAGAAAGCCCCCACCCAGCAAAAGCAAGAGGGTTTTTGGGTTCAACAAAGAGGCCAGGCTGAAGAGTTCGGGGGGCATGTAAGCCTGGGTGGCCTCGAGGCCCATCCTCTGCAACTCGGCGGTCACCTGAGGGTTGATCTGGGGAGGGTGGCTGTTGGGCCACACCACCCCTGCCAGGAAGCCCCCAATCACGACGCCCAGCACGAAAGCCAGACTCCAGGCTTCAGCACGCCAGTCGTAGTGGAAAAAAGGCACTCGACCTCGCACGGCGATGGCGCACAGGTGCCGCAGACTGGAGGAGATTCCGAAGCGGCGGTTGCCAAGGAGCAGCAGTAGGGGAACCGTAAGGCCAATCAGAGGACCGGCCACGTACCAGGGCCAGGGTTGCACGAGCCAGCTCATAAACCATATACTGCCGCAAAAGTAAACAACAATTGTAAACTAGTATGAATTCTCCACAGGGCATGAGGCGCAAGCTGCCCGGTACAGCGGGTTGGGAAACCTCCTTTCGTATCGACGCGCTAGCCGATGATCTCTTCGGGCTTGAAGAAGATGCCGATCTCACGGGCGGCGCTTTCGGGGCCATCGGAGCCGTGGATGATGTTCTCGTCCACGGTAGTGGCGAAGTCGGCGCGGATGGTGCCGGGAGCGGCCTCCCAAGGACGGGTCGCGCCCATGAGGCGGCGCATCTCGCTGATGGCCTGGGGGCCTTCGACCACCATGGCCACCACGGGTCCGCTGGTGATGAAGTTGACCAGCCCCTCGAAGAAGGGTTTGCCCTTGTGCTCGCCATAGTGGATCTCGGCGGTCTCGCGCGAGATCACCATCTTCTTCATGGCAACGATCTTGAAGCCCTTGCGCTCGATGCGGCTGATGATCTCGCCGGTGAGGCCACGGCGCACGCCATCGGGTTTGACCATGATATAGGTGCGTTCCATACCGCCCAAGAGTCTACCGGCCTAAGCAGGTCGTGGGAAGGGGCGGCGGCAGGATGGGGTAAGGGTGGGGGTTTTGCGAAGAAGGCTACCGCTGGACCTCGAGCTCGAGCTTGACGTTGCCCCGCTTGGTCTGGCCAAGCATCCGCTTTACGCGCAGCACCCCCAGCCCCTCGGCCACCAGGGTGTCGCCCTCCTTCACCTCGTCCTTGGCGCTCACCGTTTTGCCCGCGATCCTGACCCTCCCGGCCTTGACGCCCTGGGCGAAGTAGCTGCGTGAGACGCCGAAGCCCTTCGAGCCCACCGCGTCCACGCGCAAGCTGGGCACCACCACGCTGCGGGTGCGCTCACGGGACTTGGGCAGCTCCTCCGGCAAGGCCTCCCGCACCGTGAACCCAGCCTCCAGAAGGGCCTTGATCCCTTTGGGCAGCGTGACCAGCAGGAAAGTCTCCCGGGCTTCCTCGAGGTCGCCCAGCAGGCCGGGCTCGAGCACGCCGCGCAGCCGGTCCTCCAGGGCCTCGAGGTCGCCCTCGAAGCACAGCACGGCGACTTTGGTGGGGTCGGAGACCCTGGGCACCTCGGGTGGAAACAGCACCGCCACCTGGCGAAGGGCCATGGGCAGGCCGCCAAAAAACTCCACTTGCAGGCCCTCGGCCTTGGCCAGGCGGCGCAGTTCGTCCTGCTGGTCGGGCTCGAGGAAGGGGGTCTGCACGACCCGCCCACCGCGGGCCTTGCTCACGTAGCTCTGCATAGGCTCGATGATAACAAGTTGTGCGCCTAAGGGCTCTCCAACGAGTGGCCCGTGTTGTGCTCGGTTAGAAAGCTCTCAGCCAATCCCCAGGCTCTGCTCAAGATAATCCGAGGGTTGTGATAAAAGCCTGGCTTCGCGGACGCCCGCTTGATCTTTCTATCTAGTCAGACTAGACTTATGAGGTGGAACGCACCTGGCAGCTTCAAGAAGCCAAGGCCCGCTTCTCCGAGGTGGTGGAGCGGGCGCTCGGAGGCGAACCCCAGGCCGTGACCCGGCGGGGCCGTCCTGCGGTGGTGGTGCTAGACTGGGCCACCTATACCCGCCTGCGGGGGAAGGAAGCCTCCCTCCTCGAGGCCCTCCGTCCTTCGGAGCCCCTCACCGACGAGGAGGCCGAGACCCTCTTCAACCGCTCGCCGGTGGAGTACCGGGAGGTGGGCCTCTGAGCTACCTGCTGGACACCAACGTGGTCTCCGAGGCCGCCCGGCGTCAGCCCCACCCCAGGGTGGTGGCCTGGCTGGAGGGGCTTTCGGTGGGGGAAGCCTACCTTTCGGCGCTGACCCTGGGCGAGCTGGTGCAGGGAGCCGTTCGCACCCCCGAGCCGCGCAGGCCGGTGCTGGAGCGGTGGATCGCGGACCTCAAGCGCCGCTTCGCCGGGCAGATTCTGCCCCTGGATGGCGAGATCATGGAAACCTGGGGCCTCCTGAGCGGCCAGGCCCTGAACGAAGGCCGCCCCCTCTCCCCTCTGGATGCCCTGCTGGCCGCCACCGCTCTGCGGCGCGGGCTCACCCTGGTCACCCGCAACACCGCCCATTTCCAGGGCCTGCCCCTTCGGCTCCTGAACCCCTGGGAGGGCTGAGCAAAGGCAAAGGGCCTGCCTGTTATACCAGATTCGGTCAGTTCGTCACCGAATGGGAACGAACTGACCCGACCGAAGGGAGTGCTCTAGGATTCAAAAAGATAGCCTCTGAAGGTCTTTGGTTTGGGTGATTATCTTTTTGAATCCGGTATTATACCAGATTCGGTCAGTTCGTCACCGAATGGTGGCGCCGCCCCGCCAAGGCGGGGCGGTCGACCGTCAGGGAGGGGTGTGCCCTGGGTTTTGGTTTTGCAGAGTATCTTTTTGAATCCGCTATTATGCGACCACGCGGGCCTTCAGGCTTTGGGCCAGGGCGTCCAGGTCGGCCTGGAAGCGGTCGAGGGTAGAGGCTTCCTCAGGCCTCAACCCCAGATGGGCTTTCTCCAGGACCTCCTCGAATTGCTCTACCGCAATTGCATCCTCCGGTCGGGTGAGTAGTTCATGGGAGCCATTCGCTTCACGCTGAGGTCGTGAGGCACTCATACCCGGCCCCCGCCCTGCCGCCAGAGCTGGGCGTAGAGCCCCCCACACGACAGCAGTTCGGCGTGACGACCCTGCTCGACCACCCGCCCCCCCTGCAACACCGCGATCTTATCGGCGGCCTGCACCGTGGAGAGCCGGTGAGCCACCACCAGCACCGTGCGCCCCGGGCGAACGGCCTCGAGCGCCTCCAACACCCGCGCCTCGCCCCTGGGGTCGAGGGCGCTGGTAGGCTCGTCGAGCAACAGGATGCGCGCACCGCGCAGCAGGGCCGCGGCCAGGGCCAACCGCTGGCGCTGGCCCACCGAAAGGCCACCCCCCTCCTCGCTCAGCTCGCTGGCCAAGCCTCGGGGCAATTCGTCCAGCAGGTACACCTGGCGCAGAACGGTCGCCATGGCCTGGGGAGATGCCCCCGGAGCCAGGGCCTCGAGGTTCTCCTGCACGGTGCCGCCAAACAACAGCGGTTCTTGGGGAACCCAGGCCACCTGGGCCCGCAGGAACGCGGGGGCATAGGCTTGCAACGGCCTGCCATCCAGCAGCACTTGACCCGAGTCCGGGCGGTACAGGCCCAGCAGCAAGCGCAGCACCGTGCTCTTCCCCGCCCCCGATGGCCCCACCAGTGCGGTGAGGGTGCCGGGCTCGAGGCTGAGGTCCAGGCCGCTGAGCACCGCCTCGTCGCCATAGGCAAACCATACCTGCCGCAGCTCGAGCCGTCCCTCGAGACCCTCGGGACTCAGGGAGCCCGCGGGAATGGCCCCCCTCAGCCGCAGCAGTCCCATCACCCGGCCCGCCGCCCCCTCGGCCTGCGAGAGCAGCATCCAGCCGCGCGAGAGGGTCTGGAGGGGGGTGATGGTCAGGGCCAGCAAGGTCAGGTAGGCCGTGAGATCGCCCAGGCTGAGCTTTCCTGCTTCAACCTGCCCCACACCCAAGAAGAGCAGCAGCACCACGATCGCGCCCGTCGCGAGCTGGGAGAGGGGCAGGTAGAGCGAGCCGGTGAGCACCCGCTGCAACCCCATGGCGAAGTGGCGCCGACTGTGCTGGGCAAAGCGGGAACGGGCGAAGTCCTCCAGCCCCAGCGCCCGGATGAGCTCGAGCCGCCCAAAGCCCTCGGCCATGCCCCCGGCCAACCGCTCGGCAGCCTGCTGGGTGCGCTCGCTCTGAAGGGTGACCCGGCGGCCCACCCAGCCCAGCAGCAACCCTAAAACGGGCAAGCACAACAGCAGGTAGAGCGTCAGTTCGCCGTAACGCCAGAGCATCTGCCCCAGCAGGGCCAGCAAGGTAAGGCCTTGGATCAGCACCGTGCTCAGGCCGAAGAAGATGAAGCTCTCGAGCTCGCGCAGGTCGGCCAGGATGCGCCCGGAGAGGGCGGCGGGGGAGGCCTTGAGCTGGGCGAGGTCAACCCGTAGCAGGTGCTCGAGCAGCCGCTCGCGCAGCTCCTTGGGTAAGCGCACCGAGAGATAACCCACGCAGGCTTCCTGCAAGTACCCTCCTACGGCCAGCACCCCGAACAACCCCAGGCCCAACCCCAACAGGCGGGGCAGCTCGCCAAAACGCCCCTGGGCCAGCACCTCGTCGAAGAGGGGTTTGACCAGCCAGACCGGAAGCAGGGCCTGAGCCAGTGCGGGGAGAAGGGCAAAGGCCACCGTGAGCAGGAGGTGGGGCCAGTACGGATGCAGCAGCCGAAACAGAAAGGGAACTCTCATGCGACTCCAGTAGAATCTACATCGCATCACGGATCTAGGCACCTGGCATACTCCAGCAAGGCCATCCCTACACCTAGGCCGCATTTTTAGGAGAATGGTAGCGATGAAACGCGTATTGACCTCTCACGGCCAGATCCTCGTATTGGGCCAACCTCACAGCCGCTCCACCGACGTCATTGACCCCATCTCGACCTACAACCTGGGACCGGGTCATGTGGTCATCACCCGCATCGGCTTCGCCCCGGACAAGATGAGCCAGCGAAGAAGGCAACTGCAAGACGTGTTCAAGCCGGTGGCACCGGGGGAAGAGGTGGTGGTGCTGGACCGGGAGATCTACCAGCAGTGGATCAGCGAGCTGCGGCCAGCCGAGCGCGCCGACTTCGAGACCACGCTGGTGATGGCCGAACCCAAGGGCAACGACAAGGTGGCCATCCTCGAGTTCGTCGTCGAGGCCCTCACCCCCCAAGGCCCCACCAGCATCGAAACCACGGTGCTCATCAGCGTAGAAGACGCTTTTCTGAGGGTTTTCCCGCGTTGAGGGTCGGCGGTATTCGTGGAACCGCTCTAGCTATCGCCCCTCAAGCGCATACCCCAGCCTCGCCTCGAGCCCGGCCTTGACCCTGGGCCAGTCGTCGTCGGTGATGGAGTAGACCACCGAGTCGCGGATGTGCCCGTCTGGGGTGATCGCCGCCTTGCGCAGCACGCCCTCGCGTACCGCGCCGAGCTTTTCCATGGCCCGCTGGGAGCGTTCGTTGCGCACGTCCACCGTGAACTGCACGCGGACGGCGCCCAGGTCCTCGATGGCGTGGCGCAGCATGAGGTACTTGCTCTCGGGGTTGACGAAGGTGCCCTGATAGGGCCTGACGATGAAGGTGCCGATCTCGAGCTTGCGGTGGGCCTCGGCGATGCCCACATAGGAGATACGCCCGGCGAAGTCCTCATCCACCCGGATGGCCCAGTTCATGCGGCCCGGTTCGTTGTTGAGGTACCCGATGTACTCCTCGTAGCCTGCCACATCCCCCGCCGGCGGGGCTCCCCGCGACATGTAGGCGAACAGCTCGGGTTCGTGGTGCTTGGCCCACAACGGCGCGTGGGCGGTGGTCAGGGGCTCGAGGCGGACATAGCGTCCTTGAAGCACGACGGGCTTGACCCACATACGCCCTTCAAGCTACCACCCAGCCCCCGGTATGAAGGAGAGCTAAACCCCGAGCCCGGCAAATCACCGCCCAGCGGCTGGAAATGCCCTAAACTGGGGGCAAATGATCCGAATCGGCATCCTGGCAGTGACCGAGCGGGGCAACATGAACGGGCGGCTCGAGCAGGTGCGCGGTGTTCTGGACGAACTGCTGGGCCAGACCCCTTTCTCGGTGGTCGCCTTCGAACTCGTCCCCGACGAACCGGCCCAGATCAAGCGAATCCTGCGCCTATGGGCCGACCGCGACCACCTGGAGGTGATCTTCACCACCGGCAACATCCGCCTCACCCCCCGCGACCACACCCCCGAGGCCACCCGCGAACTACTGGAAAAAGAAGCCCCCGGCCTGGCCGAGCTGATCCGCCGCGAGAGCTTCCAGCACAACCCGCTGGCGGCCCTCTCGCGGGGCGTCGCCGGCCTGCGCGGCCAGACCCTGATCGTCAACCTGCCGGGCGGCCCGCAGGGAGTTCGGCAGGCGCTAAGCGCGCTTTTGCCCCTATTGCCCACCGCCGTGGAACAGGCCACTGGTCGGGAGATCGAGATGCAGGGAGCCGAGTTCTAGCGCAGGCAGCACAGCAGCCGCGGTGGTCGAAGGCCCTCGATCCTGCGGTAATTTAGGGTATGTTTCGCTCCAGCCGCACCCCCCAACCCGGCGTTTTCCTGCAGATGGACGCGGCCAAGGCGGCTGCTAGGGCCTCCGGCCTGCGGGTGATCGACCTCTCGATTGGCGCTTCCGACCTACCGCCGCCCCCTGAGGCCCTGCAAGCCCTGCGTGAAAGCATCGACGACCCCGGCACCTACGGCTACTGCCTCAAGAGCGGCACCCTACCCTTTCTCCGGAGCGCCACCCGCTGGTATGCCCGGCGCTACGGGCTCGAGCTCGACCCTGAGCGCGAGGCGCTGAGTCTGATCGGCTCACAAGAAGGGCTGGCCCACCTGCTCTTAGCCGTGGCCGACCCCGGCACGGTGCTGCTGATGCCCGAGGTGGCCTACCCGCCCTACTTCGGAGCGGCCAGGGTGGCTGGCCTCGAGGTCTTTCCCATCCCCCTGGGCCCCAACCTCCTGCCGCTGTTAGGGGCCATCCCGCACCAAGTCGCCGCGCGCGCGCGGGTGCTGCTGCTGAACTACCCCAACAACCCCACCGCTGCCGTCGCCGACGAAGCCTTCTGGCTCGAGGCCCTGGCCTTTGCCCAAGAGCACGACCTGCTCTTGGTCCACGACAACCCCTACCTCGACCAGCTCTACGAGGGCAAGGCCGTGTCGCCGCTGGCCCTGCCAGGAGGAAGGGAGCGGGTGGTGGAGCTTTTCAGCTTCTCCAAGAGCTTTCACTTAGCCGGCTTCCGCCTGGGCTTCGCGCTGGGCAGCGCCGAGGCCTTGGCCTCGCTGGAAGCCCTCAAGGGCCCCATCGACTTCAACCAGTACCTCGGCATCCAGCGCATGGGCATGGCCTGCCTCGAGCTGCCCGAGGAGCGTTTAAAACAAGAAGCGCTCATCTGGAAAGCCCGCGCCGAGGCGATGGTTCAGGCGTTGGGTGAAATTGGCTGGCACTGCAAGCGGCCCCAGGCCTGCATGTACCTGTGGAATCGCCTACCCGCAGGCTTGGGCCTGGACGACCTCGAGTTCTGCTTGAAGCTGGTCGCCGAGACCGGCGTGGCCCTCAACCCTGGCCGCAGCTTCGGCCCCGGCGGGGTGGGATATGTGCGCTTCGCGCTGGTGCAGCCCGAGCCCGTGCTGCGCGAAGCCGCCCGGCATATTGGAGAGTTCATCCGCCGGCACACGCGAGATTGAGCACCCATGTCGCCCTGGGCCGTGCTCGCTGCCGCCATGACCGCCGGGTCGGCCATTTCGGCCATCGGCTTTGTCTACCCCACCCTCACGCCCTACCTACGCGACGACTTAGGGCTGTCGCTCACGGCTGTGGGCCTGCTCAACACCTTCATCTACCTGGGCACCATGCTGGGCGCACTGCCGGCGGGCTGGCTGACCGACCGCTTTGGCAGCCGCCAGGTGCTGATCCTGGCCTCGCTGGCGGCAGCCGCCTTGACGCTACTGATCCCGCTGGTAGCGCGTGAGCAAGCGCTGTTCCTGATGCTTTTGGTGCTGGTGGGCCTGGTAGTGGCCTGCTCCACGCCGGCGGGGTCGCAGGCGGTGGCCCAGGCTTTCCCTCCCCAACAACGCGGACTGGTGATCGGGCTGCGCCAGATGGCCGTGCCGCTGGGCGGAGCGCTGGCCTCGGGGTTTTTGGCTCCGATAGCCGAGTACTTCGGGTGGCGCTGGGCCTCGGGGGTGGCGGGGTTGGTGGCGGTGCTGGCGGGCTGGCTCACCTCGAGGCTCTACCGCGAGAACGTTCGCCGGGGGCCGCAAGCCCGCACGGGCCGCTCGGGCTTGCGGCGCATCCTGGCCGAACGCAACATCGTCCTGGCAGCGGTGGCCGGGGTCACGCTGCCCACGGGACAGTTCATCATGATCACCTACCTCATCCTCTTCCTGCGGGAACGCTTCGGCATCCCCGAATTGCAGGGGGCAGCCTTGCTGACGGCGGCCAACCTGGCCGGGGCGCTGAGCCGGGTCTTCTGGGCCGGGCTCTCCGACCGCCTGGGGGGGCAGCGCAAACCCCTGCTGCTGGGCATCGTGGGGCTGGCGACCTTGTGTGCGCTATCGCTGAGCTGGCTACCCATCAGCACCCCGCTGTGGCTGAAGGCTGGCGTGGTGGTGCTGTACGGCGCAACAGCCCTGGGCTGGCAGGGCCTGCACTTCTCCCTCCTGACCGAGCTCTCACCCCCAGGCCTCGAGGGGCGGGTGGTGGGCTTGGGGCTGGTGTTCACCTCCATCGGGATTGCCGCGGCTCCCCCCATCTTCGGTTTGGTGGTCGAACGCAGCGGCAGCTACGCCACAGGCTGGCTCTTGCTCGCAGGCGTCTTCGCCCTGGGCCTGAGCCTGCTGGCGCTGGTGCGCGAAGAGCCAGGTCACTGATCGCGTTTCTCACCCCTGCGCCTCGCGCGGTGAGGCGCAACCCGCCGCACTGGGGATGCGTGAAAACCTCAGCAAAGACCCCTCCCTTCGGTCGGCCATCCCGATACGCCCCAGATGAGGCAAAATCAAGCGAAGGGGGCTTAGCAGACATGAGGGCTGTAGCAAGGCTGGCTCGAGACCTCCGCCGTGCTCCCCCTCACGGTCTGGGAGCGTAGGCTAGCTAAACTGGGGGGGTGCGTTTAGGAATGGTGGCCTACGCCAGCCTAGGAGGTAGCGGGATCGTCGCTACCGAGCTGGCCCAGCGTCTGGCCCGGCGTGGGCACGAAGTCTGGCTCTTCGCCACCGAGCGCCCCTTCCGCTTTGACGAGAAGAGCGGGGTGCGGTTCTGGAAGGTGGAGATGCCCTACTACCCGGTCTTTCCGGGGCCGCTATACGAGCTGGCCCTGGCGGGGGCCCTCGAGCGGGCCATGCGGGAGGTGAGGCTCGAGGCCATCCATACCCACTACGCCATTCCCCACGCCGCCGCCGCCTGGCTGGCCAGCGAGGGCCACATCCCCACCATCCACACCCTACACGGCTCCGACGTGAGCATCCTGGGCCAGGACAGCGTTTACCGCAACGTCACCGCCAAATTTCTGCGCCGCGCCTGTGCCGTCACCGCCGTCTCCTGGAACCTGGCGCTGAGGGCCAGGTGGGCCTTCGGGGTCAAGCCCAGGGTGATCTACAACGCCGTAGACATCGAGCGCTTTCGCCCTTTTCCCGAACGCCGGGGCGAATACGCCGCCGAAGACGAGTACCTCCTCGTCCACGCCTCCAACTTTCGCTCGGTCAAGCGCGTACCCGACATCGTGCGGGCTTTCTTCAAGATTCGCCAGCGGGTCAAAGCCCGCCTGGTACTGCTGGGCAAAGGTCCCGAGGAAGCCGAGGCCAGGCGGGTGGTGGAGGAGCTGAACTTGGGCCGCTACGTGAGCTTTCTGCCCCCCAGCCCCCACCCCGAGTACGTCATCGGGGCCGCCGACCTGTTCTTGCTGATGTCGGAGGAGGAATCCTTCGGACAGGCTGCGCTCGAGGCCCTGGCCTGCGGAGTTCCCGTGGTCAGCACCCGCGTGGGCGGCATCCCCGAGCTGATCAACCCGGCGGTGGGGCGGCTGGTGGAGTTGGGCGACCTCGAGGCCTACGCCAGCGCCGCCGTCGAAGTGCTCACCGCCGACGAGCTCCCCCAAATGCGGCAGATTGCCCGCCGGTACGCCGCCGAGCGCTTCCACCCCGACCACATCACCGCCCAGTACGAAGCGCTGTACGAAGAAGTGCTGGTGGCGCGATGAGCGCTGAAGCGCAGTGGCTGTACGCTGCACACCTCGATCGATTTAGAGCAGGGCGATATTCCCACCCCGATTGCGCTAGACTGTTCACATGGGAAACGTATTGAGCAAGGTCGCCCTGTACCTCGGTCTGCTGCTATTGCTGCTGGCGGGGATCTTCCTGATTTGGAACGCCATTGACCTCAACAACCTGGCCACGGCGGCTTCGGTGCTCAACCGCCCCTACCACAACCCCATCGGACGGGTGCTGCTCACCGCCCTGCTCGCCCTGGGAGCCGGCTTCCTGCTGGGCCTCAGCCTGCGCCTGGGCAGCCGCCCCCAAAGCTGAGCGGCTGCGACCTCCAAACCCCCGCGCTGCCGCGGGGGTTTTGTTGCCGCCGACATCGGCCTCGATTGCCGAAGACCTGTAGCGCGGGCGTATTGTGTGCGACGTAGAACTCTTTAGGAGTACAGTGTAGAGACCATGCTGGTCAAGGACGTCATGAACAGCCCGGTGCTGACCGTGCCGGAGGAGCTGAGCCTGCAGGAGGCGCACGAGCTGATGTACGCCAAACGGGTGCGCCACCTGCCGGTAGTGCGCGAGGGGCGGGTGGTGGGGGTGATCACCGACCGCGACGTGCGGCTGGCCTGTAGCCCGCTGGCGAAGGACTCGGCGGCCTCACCCAACACCCCGGTGAGCAAAGTGATGAGCCATCCCGTAGTCACCGCCGACCCGCTCGACCCTGTGGAAGAAGCGGCCCGCACCATGCGCACGCGCAAGATCGGCTGTCTGCCGGTGCTCGAGAACGACGAGCTGGTGGGCATCGTAACCGGCATCGACCTGCTGGACGCGCTGCTCAAGCTCACCGGGGTGGAAAAGCCCAGCGGGCGCCTCGAGCTGCGCCTGCCCGACGAGCCCGGTCAACTGGCCCTGCTCACGGGCTACCTGGCCGACCAGGGCGTCAACGTACACTCGCTGCTGACCTACCCCGAAGACCCGTTGTGGGTGCGCAGCGTGTTGCGGGTCAACACCCAGAACACCCGCGCCCTTGCCGAGGAGCTGCGCCAGCAGGGGCTCGAGGTGCTGTGGCCGCCGGAAAAACCCTGGATGTAGGGCATGGTGCCGGTCGTCTATCACCCCGGTTATCTGAAGTATTCCTTCGGCCCGCAGCACCCCTTCAGCCCGCTGCGGCTGGAGATGCTGCTGGACCTGCTGAAGAGCCTGGGCCACCCCATCACCCCCCATGCGCCCCCCAGGCTTCACGCGAGGAGGTGCTAAGCGTGCACTCCGAGCGCTTCGTGCGGCGGGTGGAAGCAGCCAGCCAGGGCGAGGAGTCCCCCGACTTGGTGCACTACGGCCTGGGCACCGGCGACACCCCGGTCTTCCCCGGCATGGACGAGGCAGCCCGCTGGCTGGTGGGTGGAGCGCTCGAGGCCGCTCGCTTGGTCCTGGGTGGAGCCGGGGAAGTGCTGCACTTAGGCGGCGGTCTGCACCACGCCCAATACGACCAGGCTTCGGGCTTCTGCGTCTACAACGACCTCGCGATAGCCATCCGCCACCTCACGAAAGCGGGGATGCGGGTGGCTTACATCGATATCGATGTGCACCACGGCGACGGGGTGCAGTGGATCCACTACGACGAAGCCGAGGTGCTCACCCTCTCCTTCCACGAGTCCGGGCGCTACCTCTTTCCCGGCACCGGGGCCATCCACGAGATCGGGCGGGGAGCGGGTGCGGGGCGCAAACTCAACGTGCCGCTGGAACCCTTCAGCGAGGACGAGAGCTACCTCGAGGTCTTCCAACAGGTCAGTGAAGCCGCCCTCTCCTGGTTCCGCCCCGACGCGCTGGTCATCCAGTGCGGAGCCGACGCCCACTTCCAAGACCCCCTGGCCGAGCTGCTGCTCACCACCCGCAGCTATGGCAAAATCTTCCCGCTGCTGCGGCAGTACGCCCGCGAGTTCGCCGCAGGCAAGGCCATCTTCACCCTGGGCGGCGGCTACAGCTTCGACGCGGCGGTGCGGGTGTGGGCCCTGCTCTATCACGTCCTGCAAGAGCTCCCCCTGCCCGACCAGCTGCCCCAGGACTGGCAGGACCGCTGGGCCCCTCGCCTGCGCGAACCCCTGAGCCCCACCCTGTACGACCCCGAGCGCTGCTACCCCGAAATCCCCCGCAAGCCCCAGATTGAACAGCACAACCGCCAGATCGCGCGGCGGCTGTTGGAGACGGTACAGCCATACTGGAAATGAAGGCCAGGGCCTACAGTGCTGCACTCAGCCTGCCTCCCGTGGCAGGGTTCGCCCAGCTCTGGGAGGTCATCCGCGAGGAGCTGGAGGAGGTGCTCGAGCTCCGGCCCTCCCCTGCGGCGCGGCTGGAGGAGCTGGCCCTGGCCCACGACCAAGGCTATCTGCACCACGTCTTTGGCGAGGGGCTCTCCCGTGCCGAGTCGCTCAGGCTGGGCCGCCACTTTAGCCCCGAGCTGCTCCAGCGCGCCCTGTACTCGGCCGGTGGCACGCTGGCGGCGCTCGAGGACGCTTTGCAGGGGGGCCTGGGGCTCAACCTGGGCGGTGGCACCCACCACGCCTACCCCGCCCACGCCGAGGGCTACAGCCTGTTCAACGACGTGGCGGTGGCCATCGCCAAGGCCCGCGCCGAGGGCTTTGGCGGGCGGGTGCTGGTGGTCGACCTCGACGTGCACCAGGGCAACGGCACGGCGGTGTTCTTCCAGAGCGACCCCTCGGTGTTTACCCTCTCGCTCCACGCCCAGCACAACTACCCCCAACTCAAAGAGCGGAGCGACCTCGACGTGGCCCTGCCGGACGCCACCGGCGACGCGGAGTACCTGGCGGCGCTCGAGCCCGCCCTCGAGCGCGCCTTCGCCTTCCGCCCCGACTTGGTGTTCTTCAACTCCGGCGTGGACGTGCTGGCCGGGGATCGCCTGGGTCGCCTGGCGCTGAGCTTAGACGGCCTGATCGAGCGAAACCGGCGCGTATACCAGAAGGTGCGAGAGAGCGGCGCGGCCCTGGTCGTCGTTGGGGGTGGAGGCTACCACCCTGACCTGCGGCTGCTGGCGGAGGCCAGGATCCAGACCTACCGCCTGGCCGTGGCCGAGCTTTGGAGCGTCACCAGGGGCGGGTAGCGACCTTCAGGTTCACACCAGACTCCTCCCGCCCCCCTTGCCAGGGAGGGAACAAGGTGTCTTGCCCGCGCCCAGCGTTCCCCTAACCCGCCCACAAACTCACGAAGCCGAACTTCTCCACGTCCACCAGCCCCTTGTCGGTGAGCTTGAGCTTGGGGATGACCTCGAGCGGCAGGAAGGCCACGTGCATCATGGGGTCGTGCAGGGGGGTGCCCAGCTGCTTGGTGGCGGCCAGCAGGCGCTCTATCTGGGCGCGGACCTCGGGCATGGGCCTGTCGCTCATCAGCCCGGCGACGGGCAGGGGGGTGAGGGCCAGCACTTCCTCACCCAGCGCCACCGCGTAGCCCCCACCCGCCTCGGCCAGGGCCCGCATCGCGGTGCGCATGGATTCGTCGTCGGCCCCGGCGCAGGTGAGGTTGTGGCTGTCGTGGCCCACGGTCCCGGCGATGGCCCCGCGCCGCAAACCCAGCCCGTGCACGAAGCCCAGCCCCACCCCCTGCCCGCCGTAGCGGTTGACCACCGCTAGCTTGAGCAGGTCGCCCTCGGGGTCGGCCTGGGCCAGCCCACCCACGATGCGGGCCGGGCGAACGCGTTCTTCGGTCACCACCTTCCGCGGGATGACCCCGATGGCCCGCACCCAGCCCCCCTGAGCCGGGATGTCCAGCGAGACCCGGCTGAGATCGACCCGCACGGTGTTGCGCACCTGACGCAAGTCGGCCTGCGGGTGCAGCCACTCGCCCACCGGCTCGCCGTGCTCGGCCACCCAGCGCCCAGCCGAGTAAACCCGCTCGGCGCGGAAGTCCTCCAGGCGACTCGTCACCACCAAATCGGCCCGCCGTCCCGGCGCGATGGCCCCCCGGTCGCGCAGGCGGTGGGCGTTGGCAGCGCCCAGCGTCGCCATCTGGATGGCGGTGACCGGGTCCAGCCCGAGCTTGACGGCCCGCCGCACCACGAAGTCGAGGTGGCCCTCGTCGAGCAGGTCTTCGGGGTGACGGTCGTCGGTGCAGAAGGCCATGCGGGGCGCGGTCTTCTCGTTGATGAGGGGCAGGAGGGCCTCGAGGTCGCGGGTCACGGTGCCCTCGCGCACTAGCACGTGAAGCCCGGCCCGCAGCTTCTCCAACGCCTCCTCGGCGCTGGTGGACTCGTGGTCGGTGGCGGGCCCGGCGGCGGCGTAGGCCTGGAGCCACTTGCCGCCCAGGCCGGGCGCGTGCCCGTCGATGCGCTCCCCCTGGAAGGCCATCAGCTTATCGAGGCACTGCGGGTCGCCGAGCACCACACCGGGCACGTTCATGAATTCGGCCAGGCCCAGGAGGCGGGGATGCGTCCCCCACAGCTTCAGCAAATCCGCCGCCTCGAGCACTGCCCCGCTGCTGGAGAGCGGGCTGGCGGGCACGCAGGAGGGCAGCATGAACAAGCAGTCCAGCGGGAGCCCCTCGGAGGCCTCGAGCATGAAGCGGATGCCCTCGAGGCCGCACACGTTGGCGATCTCGTGGGGATCGGCGACCAGGGTGGTGGTGCCCCGGGGCACGATGACCCGGGCGAGCTCATAAGGCAGCGAGAGCGTGGACTCGATGTGGATGTGGGCGTCGATGAGGCCGGGTACCAGGAAGCGCCCCCCCAGGTCGTGGACCTCGCGGCCCACGTAGCCCTCGCCCACCCCGGCGATGAACCCTCCGGCGATGGCCACCGCGGCCGGGTAGATCTCCCCGGTGAAGACGTTGAGCACCCGCGCGTTGCTCAGGACCAAGTCGGCGGGGGTATCGCCCCGCGCGACCTCGAGAAGGTGAATCAGCGTTTGGCGCTGCATAGCGCATTCTAACGGGAAATTCCGGCACGGAAATAGCTTGGCGAAAACCGTCCTCGAGCCCACCTTGGGCCTATGTCCCTGGGTAAAGGGCTAAAATCGGGGCATGGTCGGTACTGCCAGCGGCACCCAGATGCTCGACTACCTGGGCCTTTACGAGCTATTCACCCCCGAGGAGCGCGAGATCCAGCGCTCCTCCAGGCGCTTCCTCGACGACGTGGCCCTGCCCCACATCGGGCAGTGGTGGGAGGAGGGCACTTTCCCCACCCACCTGATCCGGCGCTTCGGGGAGATGGGCTTCCTAGGCCCCACCATCCCCACCGAGTACGGCGGGGCGGGGGTCTCGAGCGCGGCCTACGGCCTCATCGCCTACGAGCTCGAGCGCATCGACTCCGGCCTGCGCAGCTTCTGCAGCGTGCAGAGCTCGCTGGTGATGTATCCCATCTACGCCTTCGGCTCCGAGGAGCAAAAGCGCGAATACCTGCCCCGGCTGGCTACGGGCGAGCTGGTGGGCTGCTTCGGTCTCACCGAGGAGGGTGGCGGTAGCGACCCCGACGGCAACATGAAGACCCGCGCCCGCAAGGACGGCGAGCATTACGTGCTCACGGGTAGCAAGATGTGGATCACCAACGGCAACCTGGCCCACCTCGCCATCGTCTGGGCCAAGGACGACGCCGGCGTGGTGCGTGGTTTCATCGTGCCCACCGACACCCCCGGCTTCAAGGCCAACGAGGTGAAGCACAAGGCCTCGCTGCGGGCCTCGGTGACGAGCGAGCTGGTGCTCGAGGAGGTGCGCGTCCCCGCCAGCGCCATGCTGCCCGGCGTGCAGGGGCTCAAGGGACCGCTCTCCTGCCTGACCCAGGCTCGCTTCGGCATCGCCTGGGGGGCGCTGGGGGCGCTCGAGGCCGTCTACACCGAAGCCCTCGGCTTCGTCCAGACCCGCACCACCTTTGGCAAGCCCATCGGCAGCCGCCAATTGGTGCAGGAGAAGCTGGTGCGCATGCTCAGCGATCACAGCAAAGGCCTGCTGGTGGCCTGGCGCTTAGCCCAGCTCAAGGACACGGGCAAGCTGCGCCCCCAGCAGGTGAGCCTGGGCAAGCGCGACAACGTGCGCGCCGCCCTCAACGGGGCGCGGGCCGCGCGGGAAATCCTGGGCGGCAGCGGCATCACCCTCGAGTACCACGCCATCCGCCACATGCTCAACCTCGAGACCGTCGACACCTACGAGGGCACCCACGATATCCACACCCTGATCCTGGGGCGCGACATCACCGGCCTCAGTGCGCTCGAGTAGAGACATCGGCCCTCCACGAACGCTTTGACATGGCGGGATGAGCAGTTCTACGGTTATGATACCGGATTCAAAAAGATACTCTTCAAAACCAAAACCCAGAGGCTATCTTTTTGAATCCCAGAGCACTCCCTTCGGTCGGGTTAGTTCGTCACCGAATGGTGACGAACTAACCGAATCTGGTATGACCTGGTATTCTAGCCGCCGATGGACAGAGCCGAACTCCGGGCGCGCGTTGGGGGGCGGATCACACGGTGCGACTGGCAGGACTTCCGTGAACTGGCTGAAGCGTATGGGTTTACACTGCTCATTTGGAAAGGGAAGCCGCAGGCGCTTTGTGCACGAGCCTGGGTTCGTGGTAAGCGTCCACGAGCCACATCCCGCCAAACGTCCCGTGAAAGCGCTCCTACGTGCAATAGATCGACTGGAGGTACGATGAAAGTGCAGATTAACGTCGAATACCACCCCGAATACGAAGGGGGGTTCGAGCCGTACGTGGCGAAAATTCTCGAGTACCCCGAGCTTCAGGGTTACGGCAGCACTGCGGAAGAGGCGATTCAGGACGCGCTCGGCTTCCTCGAGGAGCACCTGGGCAAGCGGCTGAAGGTCGTGAGGGAAGAAGTGGCCCTCGAGCTGGCCAGCTAGACCGTGGGCGCGCTCACCGGCCTCAAAGTCCTCGACCTCTCCCGCATCCTGGCGGGCCCCTTCTGCACCCAGATGCTCGCCGACCTAGGGGCGGAGGTCTGGAAGATCGAACCGCCTAAGGGCGACGACACCCGCAGCTGGGGACCGCCCTTCCTCGAGCCCGCCGAACCCGCTGGCTGGAAGCTAGGGGCGGGAGGCGAGAGCGCTTACTACCTCTCGGCCAACCGCGGCAAGAAGAGCGTGGTGGTCAACCTCAAGGACCCCCGCGGCCAGGCGCTGGTGCGGGCGCTGGCCGCCCAGGCCGACGTGCTGGTGGAGAACTACAAGACCGGCGACCTGGCCCGCTACGGCCTGGACTACCCTACCCTGGCCCGGATCAACCCCCGGTTGGTCTACCTCTCCATCACCGGCTACGGGCACAGCGGCCCCCGCGCCCAGGAGCCCGGCTACGACGTGGCGATCCAGGGGCTCATCGGCATCATGTCGCTGACGGGCGAGCCGGAGGGGCCGCCGATGCGGGTCCCGGTGGCCTGGGTGGACCTCATGACCGGGATGACCGGGGCCATAGCGGTGCTGGCGGCGTTGCTCGAGCGCGAGAGAAGCGGCCAGGGCCAGCACATCGACCTCGCCCTCTTCGACACCGGGCTCTCGGCCATGGCCAACCTGGCCCAGAGCTACCTGGTCAGCGGCGTCAACCCGACCCGGCTGGGCAACGCCCACCCCCAGATCGTGCCCTACGGGGCCTTCGAGGCCAGCGACGGCTGGTTCATGCTCACCGTGGGCAACGACGAGCAATACCGGCGCACCTGCGAGGCCATCGGCCACCTCGAGCTGTGGGAGGACCAGCGTTTTCGGAGCAACCAGGGCCGCGTATGTCACCGCGCAGTTCTGCTGCCGCAGCTCGAGGCCATCTTCAAGAGCCGCCCCCGCGCCCACTGGCTGGGCGCGCTCCAACGGGCTGGAGTCCCCGCCACCCCGGTCAACAGCCTGGCCGAAGCCTTCGCCGAACCCCAGGCCCAGGCCAGAAGAATGCGGGTGGAGACCGAGCACCCCACCTTGGGCCTCATTCCCCTCATCGGCTCCCCCCTCTCCCACTTCTCGCGCACCCCCGCGCAGATCCAAAGCCCCCCTCCCCTGCTGGGCGAGCACACCCTCGAGGTGCTCGCGCGCGTGCTGGGCCTGAGCCGCGAGGAAGTCGATGGGCTCGAGGCCGCAGGGGTCGTCCGGCAAAACCAGCAAAAGAAGTAGGGGCGCACCGCCGAGGACCGGCATCGGTGCGCCCCCGATTTCCAAAAGCTTTACTCCACAACCCTGACCCGCACCGAAGGGCCCTCACCCTCCCCAGGGCGGCGCACCTGGTAGATGTGCTCACCCACACTGGGCGGGCTGGGCAGCATCAGCGACCAACCGCCATTCTCGCCCACCCGCACCTCGGCGATGCGGCTAGCGTTGTCCCAGACCTCGAGGGTCTCCCCCGCCCTGCCGGTGCCCTGCAAGCTGAACTCGCCCGCCCGCAGCTCGGCTCCATCGGAAGGAGAGGTGATGGTGAAGCTGGCGGGCAGGGTCGTGGACGCGGTAGTGGGGCGCGAAAGCGCGGCGAAGGGCGTGGGGCTGAAGAGGCGGTAGCCCAAGCCGGGCAGGATGCCCAGCAGCACCACCAAAGCGGTGGCGACCATCAATGGCCACGCCGCCAAGCGTCCGGTAGCCAAGCTCAGGCCACCCGTACCCTGACCTGCCAGGACCGGAGCCCCGACCAGCGGGGCGGGAAGGGCGGCTTCCTCCTCGGCCCTGGCCTCCGGGCCGCGGGCGACGACCAGGTTGAACAAGCGCAGGTAGTAGTAAGCGGCCACGGCTGAGGTGATGAGGGCCAGCACCAGCAGGCCCCACTGCTGGGCTTTGGCAGCCTCGAGGAAGACCAAGAGCTTGCCCCAAAAACCCGCGAAGGGCGGCAGGCCAGCCAGCGAGAACAGGCCCACGCTCATGGCCACACCCAGCAGCGGCTTGCGGTAGAGCAACCCGCGCAGGCGCTCATAGGGCACGTCTCCCTGCGAAATGGCGGCCAGCACCGCGAAGGCCAGCCCGGTCGAGAGCAGGTAAGCCAGCAGGTAGAAGCCGATGGCTGCCGTTGCGGTGCCGCTGTAGAGCCCCAGGCCCACGTACCCGGCGTGGGCGATGGAGGAGTAGGCCAAGAGGCGCTTGCTCTCCTGCTGGGCCAGCGCGCCCAGGTTGCCGAAAATCACGGTCAGGGCGATCAGGGCTCCCAGGCCCAGGCCCCAAAGGCCCTGGTCCTGTACGTTCAGCACCCGCACCAGCGCGGCGAAGCCCGCGGCCTTGACCGCCGTGGCCATCATCAGCGAGACGGTGGTGGGGCTGCCTTGGTAAACGTCGGGAGTCCACCAGTGGAAGGGCACCAGGCTAACCTTGAAGGCCAAGGCCCCCAGGATCAGCAGCAGCGCGGCGACGTACAGCGGCCCCGAGCCCTGGGCCCCGGCGTTAAAGGAGCCGGTGGCGCCGAAGTGCAGCGCGATGCCGTAGAGGAAGATGGCCGCCGAGAGCGCTCCAAGCAGGAAGTACTTCAGACCCGCCTCGAAGCCGCGCTCGTCGCGCTGCCAGGTGGCCAGCACGTACAGGGGCAGCGAGAAGACCTCGAGGGCGATCAGCAGCACCGGCAGGTTGGGCGAGGAGGCCATGAAGTGCATCCCCGCAGCCGCGTACAGCAGCAAAAGCGAGAACTCCCACTTCTCGCTCCTGCCGATGAGCAGCGCCCACAACACGCCCAGCAGGGCCACGAGGGTGAAGCTCTGGGAGATGGGGTCGACGACGTAGAGCCCGCCGAAGGCCGTCTGGCGCTGGCCCCAGGTGAAAAGCAAGGAGGCGATAGCGGCCGCCACGCTGCCCGTCGCCAACCAGCGACTGACGCGAGCGGGCACGAAGAAGCCCAGCAGGGTGAGTGCCGTGCTGGCGGCCCCCAGGATGTAGAGGGTGATCACGCTCCACCTCCCAGCAGCTTGACCAGCGCTTCAGATAGAGGATGGATCATCTGGGTAAACATCTTGGGATACACGCCCGCCAGCCCGACCCCTACCACGATGGCTGCAGCAAAAGCCCACTCGCGGGGGGTGAGGTCGCTCACCACCCGGTTCTGCTCCTCCTGAAAGAGGGCCTGGTAGGCCGTGAGGGCGTAGGCCGCCGCCGCAATCACCGCGGTAAAGGCGACGAAGGTGAGCCAGGGGCTGATCTTCCAGGCCCCCAGCAGGGCCATGAACTCTCCGGGGAAGCCCGACAAACCGGGCAGGCCGATCATGGCCATGACCAAAAACATCGTCAACACGCTCAGGGCAGGGGCGCTTTTGGCGATGCCCCGCACCGGGCCGATCTCCAGGGTCTCGGTGCGATCGGCGATGCGGCCCACCACCAAGAACAGCCCACCGGTGTAGACCATCGAGGCCGCCAACAGGAACAAAGCCCCCGTGACCCCCTCGGCGTTGCCGCTGAACAGGCCTAGAGCGCCCAACCCCATGTGACTGACGCCACCGTAGGCCAGCAGGCGCTTCCAGTCTTTGGCGGCGAAGGCCAGCCAGGCCGCGTAGATCGCACCAAAAGCCGCCACCACCAGCAGCAGCCCCTGGAATTGGGCGAAACCCTCGGGTGCCAGGGGAATGGCCCACTTGAAGAAGGCGAAGAGGCCCACCTTATACAGCGTACCCATGGCGTCGGCCAGGCCCGAGGGGTGGTTCTCGGCGTGGAAGGAGGGCAGCCACGCGTGCAGCGGAAAGAGGGGGGTCTTGACCGCAAAGGCGATGAGGAAGCCCAAGAAAACCCAGCCTGCCACGCTCCCGCTCACGGGGTGAGCCGCCAGATCGCTGTAGAGGAAGCTGGGCGAGCCACCCAGGTAACGCACCGCGAAGACCGCCGCCAGCATGGGCAGCGAGCCCGCCAGGGTGAACAGGGCAAAGGTGTAGGCCGCCTTGAGCCGCTCGCGCCCGCCGTAGAGCCCCAACATCAGCAGCGAGGGGATCAGGGTGGCCTCGAAGAAGACGTAGAACAATACCAGGTCGTCGGCGGCGAAGATGCCCAGCAGGCCGCTCTCCATCAGCAGCGCCCAGCCCAGCATGCGGGTAGGCGCCTTGGCGATGAATACCGCCAGCAAGGTGGTAAGGGCCACGGCCAGCCACAGCACCAATCCCACGCCGTCCAGGCGCAGCGCGTAGTACATCTGGATGGGCTCGAGCAGGGGCGTCTGGAAGGTATAGGCCCCACCTGAGGCTCGAGCGAAAAGCCAGGCCGCGATTAGAAAAGTGACGCCCGAGGCGGCCACGGCCAGCCTGCGGCCTAAGCTAGGCCAGATCAGCAGGGCGATCCCCGCCAGCAGGGGGAGGAACAGCCCAACATGCAATAGCGCGTCCATCAGCGGATCACCCCTACGAGGACCAAGAGCACAGCGGCAATCAGCAGACCCGCGGCGTAGAAGCGTAGGTAGCCGGTCTCGAGCCGCGCCAGCAGGCCGCCGAGGTTGCCGGTGACGCTGCCTAGCCACCAGAAGCCGCTCAGCAGGCCGCCGTCGGCGTCGAAGAGGATCTTGGCCAGGCCCTTGAGCGGCCTGACCAGGAGGGCGTTGTAGACCTCGTCGGCGTAGAAGCTCCTCAGCGAGGCTTCCTGGAAGCGGGTGAACCAAGCCGGCAGCTTGCCCGCCGCCTCAGCCTGGAAGAAGCGGTAGCCATAGTAGAGGGCTCCCAAAGCCACCACCGCCGAGATGACAATCAGCGCCCACTCGTCGAGCACGGGCAGCTTCTCGTGCTCGTGGTGCACGATTACCTTGTTGAGCCAGGGCTCGAGCAGGTTCTCAGACTGCACCACATAGGGCAGGCCCACGAAGCCGGCGAAGAGCGAGCCCAGGGTGAGAAGGTGGTTGGGCCAGGTCATCACCGCCGGGCTCTCGTGAGGGTGTTCGTGACCGCGGTACTTGCCCATAAACACCAGCACGAACCAGCGCATGGAATACAGCGCCGTCAGGGCAGCGGTGAGCAGCATCACGAACCACAGCAGCGCGGAATACTCGTAGGAGGCAGCGAGGATGGCGTCCTTGGACCAAAAGCCCGACAGCAGCGGCAGGCCGCCCAGCGCCAGCGCCCCTACCAGGCCGTGGATGCGGGTCTGGGGGAGGTAGCCCCACATCCCGCCCATCTTGCGCACGTCCTGCTCACCGCCCAGCGCGTGGATCACCGCGCCCGAGGACATGAACAGGAGGGCTTTGAAGAAAGCGTGGGTCAGGACGTGGAACATCGCCACCCAGTAAGCCCCCACCCCCGCGGCCACGAACATGTAGCCGAGCTGGGAGAGCGTCGAGTAGGCCACGATGCGCTTGATGTCGGTTTGGCCGAAGGCGCACAGCGCGCCATAGAGGGCGGTGAGCATGCCGATGAGCACGACCCAGAAGGAGACGTCGGGCAGGTCGAAGTAGAGGAAGCTGTTGCGGCACAGCAGGTAGACCCCAGCCGTGACCATGGTCGCAGCGTGGATCAGGGCCGAGACCGGGGTTGGGCCCGCCATCGCGTCGGGGAGCCACACCATCAAGGGCACCTGGGCGCTTTTGCCGATGGCTCCGACGAACAGCAGGAAAGCCGCCAGCGACACCGCCGCGACGTTGATCCCAATGGCGAATTCCCCCTCCGGGGCGATCAGCTCGCGCAGCTCGGAGATGGAGAGGGTGCCGAAGTGGGCCCACAGTACCCCCATGCCCAGCAGGAAGCCCAGGTCGCCGATGCGGTTGACGATGAAGGCCTTGCGGGCCGAGTCGGCGTTGACCCGTTCGGTGTACCAGAAACCGATGAGGAGGTAGCTCGCCAGGCCCACCCCCTCCCAGCCGATGAAGACCACCGGTAGGCTGTCGCCCAGCACCAGCACCAGCATCGCCGCGATGAAGAGGTTGAAGTAGCTGAAGAAGCGGCTGAAGCCGGGGTCTGAGTGCATGTAGCCGATGGCGTAGACGTGGATCAGGAAACCCACCCCCGCCACGACCATGACCATCAGGCCCGAGAGGTTGTCCAGCGCGAAGGACAGAGGAACGCCGGGGAGCCAGTCCTCCACGGCCCACTTAGCCCCGCCCTGAGCCAGCAAGGCTAGGCCCAGCAGGAGACTGCCCAGCACTAAAGCGCTGGCCACAACACCCGGCACGGGCTCCGCCATGCGCCTGCCCCACAGGCCCAAGACGGCGAAGCCCAGCAGGGGCAGCAGGATAATCAGCGGTAGCAATACGGTCTCTTGCATACTTAGCCCCTCAACCCCCTCAGCTCATCGACACCGGTGGTCTCCCGGCGGCGGAAGATGGCCACGATCAGCCCCAGCCCCACCGCCACCTCGGCAGCGGCGATGGCGATGACGAAGAGCGTCACCACCTGGGCCTCTAGGCTGCCCCACTGCCTGGCGAAGGCGATGAGGGCCAGGTTGGCGGCGTTGAGCATGAGCTCGATGGAGAGAAACACCAAAATCGCGGTGCGCCTCGAGAGCACCCCGTAGGCCCCGATGGCGAAGAGCAGGGCAGAAACCACCAGCCAGCTCATCGTCCTACCAACTCCTTCTCCTCGGAGGCGGGCTTACTGGCCTCCGGCACGATGCGCTCAGGCTCCACCAGCACCACCGCGGCGATGGTGGCCACCAGCAGCAAGAAGCCCACCAGCAGCAGGGCGTAGAGCCATTTCTCGGGAGTGTACAGCAGCGGCCCCAGGGCCTGGGGCAATCCCCCGTTCAGAACGCCGGGGTTGGCGGGAGCGCTGAAGCGGCCGAGGGCGTAGACCAGCACCCCTGCCAGCGCGACGGAACCCAATATGGCCGGGATCTGAAGCCCCGGCAGGAGGTCCTTGCCCACGTTGGCCTGCGCCGCCGAGAGCAGCATGATCACGAAGAGGAACAGCACCACGATGGCCCCGGCGTAGACGATGACCTGGGTCATGGCCACGAAGCGGGCCTCGAGCCCCACGTAGACCGCGGCGATCACCAGGAAGTTGGCGATGAGGGCCAGCGCAGCGTGAACGGCGTTGGAGGTGCGCACCACCACCAAGGCGCTAAGGATCAGCAAGGCCGCGGCGAGCAGCTCGGCGAAGCTCATCTCTCCCCTCCCGCTTTGTCTATCCCTAGCTGCCGCGCGATGGAGGTGTAGCTGGGGTCTTTGGCCTTCGGCGCGTCGAGGCCCTCGAGTTCGGGTCGCACGTAGGGCACCGCGTAGCCCCGCCTGATCGGCTTGCCGGTGTAGGAGGCCTCGCGGCGTTGGGGCTTGGTGCCTTGCACCTCGACGAGCATGTCCTGCTTGGAGTAGACGAAGTCGGAGTAGCGGTAGTCGGCCATCTCGAAGTCGTAGCCCATCACCACCGCGCCGGTAGGGCAGGCTTCCTCGCAAAGGCCACAGAAGATGCAGCGCAGCATGTT
This sequence comes from Calidithermus timidus DSM 17022, assembly GCF_000373205.1. Lineage (NCBI taxonomy): Bacteria > Thermotogati > Deinococcota > Deinococci > Thermales > Thermaceae > Calidithermus > Calidithermus timidus. The sequence continues at coordinate 20,360 of NZ_KB890688.1, read as the reverse complement.
GATCTCGTAGACCTTGGCGTAGCGCTCGCCCGCACTCACGGGGTTTTCGGGGTCGTTCTCCGCAGCCTCGACGTAGATGGCATAGGCCGGGCAGGCCGCCGCGCACAGGCTACAGCCGATGCACTTCTCGAGGCCGTTGGGGTGACGGGTAAGCACATGCCGCCCGTGGAAGCGCGGCTTGAGGGCCACCGGGGCCTCGGGGTAGGAGACCGTCACCGGCTTGGAGAACAGCGCCTTGAGGGTGATCCCCAGGCTCTGGGCCAATGCAGTCAGGCTCATGCTTTACCTCCGTTGAGCGCCACGTAGAAGGCCACCACCAAAAACCACACCAGCGCCGCCGGGAACAACCGGCCCCAGCCAAAGCGCATGAGCTGGTCGTAGCGCAGACGGAACCAAGTGGCGCGGATCCAAATGAAGAAGAACAAAAACAGCGCGATCTTGAGGAACATCCACAAGTAGGGGATGTCGGGGATGAAGCCCGGCATCTTCCAGCCACCCAGGTAGATGGTGGGGATCAGCGCCGAGGCGGTGATGAGGTGCACGTACTCGGCCATCTGGAACAGCGCCCACTTGATCGAAGCGTACTCGGTGCTGTAGCCACCCACCAGCTCCTGCTCGGCTTCGGGCAGGTCGAAGGGGGTGCGGGCGGCCTCGGCCATCGAGGCGATGGTGAAGAGCACGAAGGCCGGGAACATCGGCAGGATCAACCAGACGTGCTTGTCCTGCCACTCCACGATGTCCTGCAAGTTCAAGGAGCCCACCAGCATCACCGGGGCCAAGAGGCTCATGCCCAAAGCCAGCTCGTAGGAGATCAGGGCCGCCGAGGAGCGCAGCGAACCCAGCAGCGAGTACTTGGAATTCGAAGCCCATCCGGCCAGGAAGATGCCATAGACCGCCATCTCGCTCACGGCGAAGAGGTAGAGGATGCCCACGTCGAGGTTGATCACCCAAGGGTCGAAGCCGAAGAAGGCGCCCTCAGGGCCGAAGGGGATCAAGCCGAAGCCCACCAGCGCAAAAGTGATGGCGATGACGGGGGCCAGCACGAAGACCACTTTGTCGGCCTTGGTGGGCACGATGTCTTCTTTGAGGATCGACTTGATGGCGTCGGCCAGGGGTTGCAACAGGCCCATCGGCCCCACCCGGTTGGGACCCCAGCGCACCTGGAAGCGCGCCAGCAGGCGGCGCTCGATCAGGGTCATGTAGGCGAATGCGGTCAGCAGGCCGAACACCACCAAAAAGGCCTTGATGCCGACCATCCACAACGGATCAGTCATGCGCACCCTCCACCGGAGCCAGCACCCGGGCCGCCAGACTGCGACCCGACCAGGCCCCCAAGGCAGGCAGATACATTACCCCCGCGGGCAGGCCCTCCACAACCCGGACGGTGGCCCGCTCGAGCCCCACCGGGCTCTCGACCTCGACCACCGCGCCGTCGATGAGACCGTTTTCCCGCGCGGTCTCGGGACTGGCTTCCAGGCAGACCTGCACCACCTTGGCCACCGCCCCTACCAGCTGCTCGCGCCGCCACATGCTGGGGCGCAGGTAGAGCGAACCCGCAGAGGCCGGGCTGCTGAAGCTGGCGGCCTTGCCCGCCCACAGGCTGCCCAGGGGGGGAAGCTTGTACTGGTCGTGCAGGGTCTTAGCGGCCTGGCGCAGCAGCCGTACCGGGGGCTTGAGGCCCGCGGCTTCGGCCAGCAGGGCCAGCGCGGCCACCGCGCCGTCGGCTTCGCCGTTGTTGATGGCCGCGGGCTCTACGGGCAATACCCGGCCCTCGAGGTTGACGGTCTGGCCGCGCTTCTCGTAGGCGGTCTGGTTGGGCAGCACCACGTCGGCGTAGCGCTCGGCCAGGGGGCTCAAGTGGGTCAGGTGCAGCACCCGGAAGCCGGTGGCCTTGAGCTGCTCCTCGGTGGGAAGGAAGCCGTAGTAGGCGGCCTTAAGGCCGCTTTCGGTCCAACCCACGCCGCCCTTGCCAGGGTAGAGGCCCAGCGACTCCAGGCCCCGCGCGTTGGCCGCCGGGGTCATGCACATCACCTTGGCCCCGTACTTCTCGGCCAGAGCCCTGGCTTTGGCCGCGGCCAGCGGGTCGTTGAGCACAGCCGCGCCCAGCACGATCACGGCCTTGCCGGCCTCGAGCCTCTGCCGGGTCCAGGCGACGGCCTCGGGGCTGACGCCGTCGGGCACGGCCTGGCTCTGGCCCAGCAGGGCGGTCAGCAGCGCGGCCTCAGCCCCCGGCGCGTGCACCCCCGAGGCAAAAGCCCACTTGGCCAACCGAGCGGGATAGGCGCTGAAGAGGGCCATCTTCTCCAGACGGCGCTCCATGCGCTCCTTGATGTTGAGGTCGGCGAAGGGCGTGCCGTGGTTGAGCGCAGCGGCGGGCTTGAGCCCCCGGCTGAACTCCGACAGGCGCAGGTGAACGGTGGGGGCCTCTTCGCTGGGATCACCCAGCACCAGCACGAAACCGGCGTCCAGCAGCTCGGCGAAGGTGGTGGCGGGGAAGGCGGTGGCGGGGCTGTTGGTGCGGCCCTGGAAGTCGCGGTGAGGGGTGCCCAGCGCCTCGGCCAGCTCCACGGCGGCCAGACCCTCCTCGAGGGTGGCGTTGCCGCCGAGGTAAAGGCCGATCTCGTGCTTGGCAACCCCGGCCAGCCCAGCCCTGATGGCGGCGAGGGCCTCCTCCCAACTGGCCTCCACCAGCTTACCGTCGCGGCGCACCAGCGGGCGGGTGAGGCGGTCCTGGCTCACCCACTCGTGGCCGAAGCGGGCGGCGTCGGAGATCCAGGTCTCGTTGACCTCACGGCGCTCGGCGGCGCGGATGCGCTCGAGCACCCCGCTGCGGGTATCGACGATGATCCCCGCCCCCGAGGCGTCGTCTAAGGAGGTGGTCTCGGTGGAGTCGTACTCCCAGTTGCGTGCGCGGAAGCGGGCGGTCTGGTCCAGCAGCGCACCCACCGGGCAGATATCCACGATGTTGCCGGTGAAGTTGGAGGGCAGCCCGTCGTCTTCGGTGTTGATGAAGGTGTGCACCCCGCGCTCGATGAAGTCGAGCACCTCGTCGCCAGGGACCTCCTCGAAGTAGCGCACGCAGCGCTTGCAGTGGATGCAGCGTTCGCGGTCGAGCACGATGAACTCCGAGAGCGAGTGGTGCTTGTCCACGTGCCTGCGGGTCATCTCGTAGCGGGTGTACATGGGAAGTTCCATGGGATTGGGGTGATAGAACTTCTCCACCAGCCCGTACTCCACCGTGCGGTCTTGCAGCTCGCAGGCCCCGCCCTTGTCGCAGGTGGGGCAGTCGAGGGGATGGTTGAAGAGGGTGAGCTCGACCATGCCCGACTGGGCGTGCTTGACCTCGTCGGAGAGGGTGTCGATCACCATGCCATCGGTCACCGCCGTGATGCACGAGGCGACCAGCTTGGGCATCCAGAAGATCTTGGGGTTGCCCTTCTCGTCGAGAATCCAGTTGCCATCGGGCCCCTTGCGCGGGCTGCCGGTGCGTACCAGGCACATCCGACAAGCCCCCACCGGCGAGAGGTGCTTCTCGGCGCAGAACAGCGGCACGTCGTAGCCCGCGTGGAATATCGCGTCCATGGCGGAGGTTCCGTTGGGAACCTCGATCACGCGATCGTTTACAGTCACTTTAGCCATCCGTCACCCCAATCAGGCCCAGCGGCTTCCCACCCGCTCGAGCGCCTTCTTGTTCTCCACCACGTCCACGAACTGCTCGCGGAAGTGCTTGAGGCTGCCGCGCACCGGCCAGCAGGCCGCGTCGGCCAGGGCGCAGAAGGAACGCCCCTCGATCTGGTTCAAGAGGTCCTCCAGCAACTCCACGTCGCCCTTTTCCCCCTGCCCGGTGCCCATCTTCTCGAACAGGCGCACCATCCAGCCCGAGACCCCCTCGCGGCAGGGGGTGCACTTGCCGCAGGACTCGTGGCCGTAAAAGCGGGTCACGTTCCACATCGCGTCCACCATGCTCATGCTGGCGGGGATGCCGATGACCCCACCCGTGCCCAGCAGCGAGCCCTTGGCCGCGATGGACTCGTAGTCCATGGGGGTGTCGAGGACCTCGTCATTCCAGGGCAGCGGCGGGCAGGAGGAGCCGCCGGGGATGATGGCCTGGATGGGCTCGGTAGGCCCCCCGGCCCAGTCGTAGAGCAGTTCGCGGAAGGTGGTGCCCAGCGGCAACTCGTACACGCCGGGGCGCTTGAAGGGCCCCGAGACCTGGAAGAGCTTGTGGCCCTTCGACTTCTCGGTGCCCATGCTGGCGAACCAATCGGCCCCGCGCTGGATGATGTGCACCACGCTGCACAGCGATTCGACGTTGTTGATGGTCGTGGGCTTGCCCCACAGCCCGGCCTGGGCCGGGAAGGGCGGCTTCATGCGGGGGTTGGCCCGCAGGCCCTCCAAGGAGTTCATCAGCGCCGTCTCCTCACCGCAGATATAGGCCCCAGCCCCCCGGTGCACGTAGAGGTCGAACTCGAAGGAGGTGCCGAAGAGGTTCTGGCCTAAGTAGCCGCGCTCGCGGGCCTCCTTGATAGCCGCCACCACGCGGTCGTAGGCCCGGCGGTACTCGCCGCGGATGTAGATGTAGCCCTTGGTGGCTTGGATGGCGAGCCCCGCGATCATCATGCCCTCGATGAGCTGGTGGGGGTCGTCCTCGAGGAGGTAGCGGTCTTTGAAGCTGCCCGGCTCACTCTCGTCGGCGTTGCAGACGATGTAGTGCTGCTTGCCGGTGTTCTTGGGCATGAAGCTCCACTTGAGGCCGGTAGGGAAGCCCGCTCCCCCGCGTCCGCGCAACCCGGAGCGCTTGACCTCCTCGATCACCGCGTCCTGGCCCATGGCAATGGCCTTCTGAATGGCCTGGTAACCGCCGTGCTCGAGGTAATAGTCCAGCGTCCAGGATTGGTCCTTGCCCACGTGCTTGTACAGCGTCACCTCGAAGCGGGGATCCTTGCCCGAGACAATGGGTCCGTTGCTCATGCACCCACCTCGTCACCCCGGTTGTGCACCACGTGCCCGACCTTGCCGGGGAGCTGAATCTCCTCCAAGCGCTTGCCCTGGCGCAGCCCCTCCAACAGGGCGCGCAGGCGGGCCTTGGTCACGCACTCAACGTAGGGCTCGTCGTTGATCTGGATCACCGGCGCGGTGTGGCACGAGCCCAGGCACTCCACCTTCTGAATGCTGAAGAGCCCGTCGTCGCTCACGTCTCCGCGCAGGATCTGCAGCTCATTTACCAGCTCATCCCACAGCTCGTCGGCCCCGGCGATGGCGCAGGAGAGCGTGGCGCAGACCTGGATGTGGTACTTGCCGGTGGGCAGGGCCTGGTAGTAGCTGTAAAAGCTCATCACCCCGGCCACCTCGGTGGCGGTGGTACCTACCAATCGCGCGATCTCCTCCTGGCGCTCGGGGCTGATCCAACCCTCATCCTGTTGAACCCGGCGCAGCAGGGGCATCAAGGCCGCGCGGCGCTCGGGGTACTGGCCGAAGACCTCAGCCAGCCAATCCTGTTTGTCGTCGAAGAATCCCATTTTGCCTCCGTCTTAGGTCTTACGTCCCACGCGCTCAGCACCCACGCAGGACCTAAGACTCACCGATCCACGTCCCCCATCACCGGGTCGAGCGAAGCGATCACCGCCACCATGTCGGCCACCTGCACACCCCTGCAGGCGTAGGAGAGCGACTGCAGGTTGACGAAGCTGGGGGCGCGTACCTTGACGCGGTAGGGCATCGAGCCACCGTCGGAGACGATGTAGTAGCCCAGCTCGCCGCGGGCGCTCTCGGTGGGCACGTAGACCTCGCCCAAAGCCGGGTGGAAGCCCTCGGTCACCAGCTTGAAGTGGTAGATCACCGCCTCCATCGAGGTCTCCAGCAATTCCCTGGGCGGCAGGGAGATCTGCGGGTTGGGGTCGCGGATGGGGCCGGGACCGAGGCCCTCGAGCCGCTCCACGGCCTGGCGGATGATCTTGACCGACTCGCGCATCTCGAGGATGCGGATGACCATGCGGTCGTAGACGTCGCCGCCCTGGAGCACGGGCACGTCGAAGTTGTAGCTCTCGTAGCCGGCGTAGGGGTAGGCCTTGCGCACGTCGTAGTTCACGCCGCTGGCCCGCAAGCTCCCGCCGGTAAGCGAGAGGTTGATGGCGTCCTCAGCCGGGATCACCGCCACTCCCTTAGCCCGCTCGTAGAAGATGGGGCTCTCACGGAAGAGCTTCTCGTACTCGTCGATGCGGTAGGGCATGACGGCGAGGAACTTCTTGACCTCGCCGAGGAACTCCTCTGGCAGGTCCTCCTTGAGGCCGCCGATGCGGATGTAGTTGTGGTGGAAGCGCTGCCCCGAGACCCACTCGAAGAGGTCGAGCAGCGCTTCGCGCTCACGGAAGGCATAGAAGAAGGGCGTGAGCGCGCCGAAGTCCAATAGGCCCGTGCCCAAGAACACCAGGTGGGAAGCGATGCGGGAGAGTTCGTTGAGCATCACCCGGATGACCTGGGCCCTGGGGGGGACCTCGGCCCCTACCAGCTTCTCCACGGCCAGGGCATAGGCCAGATCGTGGGCGAAGGAATGGAGGTAGTCCATACGCGGGGTGTAGGTGATGCACTGCGTATAGGTACGGTTCTCCATGTTCTTCTCGAAGCCGGTGTGCAGGTAGCCGATGTGGGGGGTCAGGCGCAGGATCTGCTCGCCCGAGAGGTCCACCACCACGCGCAGTACGCCGTGGGTGGAAGGGTGCTGCGGCCCGACGTTGAGGGTCATGATCTCCGACTTCAGCTCGGGCGCGCCCTGGATGTCGGCGCCGAAGCTGGTCTTAGAGTGCAGCTCGTCGTCGGGGCGGATGGGTTCTTTGAGCATCAGTTACCCCCTTCCTTCGCCGCTTGGTGTAGGGCTGCGGGCCCTTCGTTCGCCTTCTGGATCTCCTCGAAAACGTCCCGATAGCCCTTGCGGCTACCCCCACGCCAGCCGGTCATGCCGGCTTTGTCGCCGGAGAGCCCGGCCCGGAAGGCGTCGGGGTCGATGAAGCGGCCTTCCTTGAAGAGGGTGGGGGTCTCGCCCAGCGGGAAGTCCTTGCGCAAGGGGAAGCCCTCGAGGTCTTCGGGGGTGAGGATCTTGCGCAGGTCCGGGTGACCCTCGAACTTGATGCCGAACATGTCGTAGACCTCACGTTCGAGGAAGTCGGCCCCCATCCAGAGATCGCTGAGCGTGGGCAGCACCGGATTGCTCTCGGGGACGAATACCCGCACGAAGAAGCGGCTGCCGTCGCCACTCTTGTAGCCCGGCAGCGACACCAGCTCATAGACCACGCAAAAACGCTCCGTCTTCTTCTCGGGGTACTTCAGGTAATCGATGCCGACGATGTCGGCGAGGTAGTTGAAGCCCTGGGTCTTCCAGGCCTCCATCTGGGTCTTGAAGAGGGTGCGGGGCAGAGTGACCCAGGTGTTGCCATGAGCCTGCTCCACCGGCCAGCCGTGGTTCTTGGCCTGCTCGAGCACCTGCTGCAATCGCTGCATCACTCCTCCTTAGCGCTTCCAGGCTTCGACCGGAGGCAGCCTGCGCCCCAGGTCGTCGCGGGCCTGGCCCCGGATCTTCTTCTGAAGTTGCATCACCGCGTAGATCAGGGCCTCGGGACGGGGCGGACAGCCGGGCACATACACGTCCACCGGAACCACGCTATCGACGTTCTGCACGATGGCATAGTTGTTGAACATGCCTCCCGAGCTCGCACAGGCCCCCATGCTGATGACCCACTTAGGGTCGGGCATCTGGTCGTAGACCCGCCGCATCACCGGGGCCATCTTCTTGGAGAGGCGCCCGGCTACGATCATCACGTCGGCCTGGCGGGGCGAGGCCCGGAAGACCTCGGAGCCGAAGCGACTGAGGTCGTTACGGGCGTCGGTGGAGGCCATCATCTCGATGGCGCAGCAGGCCAGGCCAAATGTCGCCGGCCACAAGCTGTTGGAGCGCCCCCAGGCCACCAGCTTCTCCAAGGTAGTGAACAGGATGCCCTCGTTCTCGAGCTCCTGCACGTCTTTGCTGAACAAATCTGCAATCGTCGGCATTCGGTTTCCTCCGGGAAGCGCCTTAGGTCATAGGCGAGAAGAAAGCGCCTAGCGCCACCTCATCACGCCCTTCCACCACTCGTAGACGAAGCCCACGAACAGCAGCACGGTGAAGACCAGCAAGCCCAAGAAGCCCGCGATCCCCAAAGACCCGGCGCTCACCGCGTAAGGCCACAGAAAAGCTACTTCCACGTCGAAGATGATGAAGAGCATGGCCACGGCATAAAAATGCACGGGGAAGCGCTTGACCTCCCCAGCGGGATCGTTGCCCGACTCGTAGGGCATCAGTTTGGCGCGGCCCGGCTTCTTCGGGCCCAGCACCGCTCCTACCACCACCGCCAGGATGCCGATAGCTAGCGCGACGGCGATATAGACCACCACCGCCAGGTATTCACTGCTAGGTGACGCTGTCATCCGCTTCTTGCCTCCTCGCTCGTGCCTCAGTTCACATGATCAAATGCAAACCGAGAACACTACGCGTTTTTATCTGGCCTAGTTTACACCTTCACATGCACCCCACAAGCCGTAGGGGGTTGCAATGGCTGGTCGTATACAGGATGCCGAGCGCTAAACGCCCAGCAAGGGGTCTGGAGGATAGCCCCTCCCCGCGCGGAGAAGGTTATCGACTCAACGCTTCCCTCACTCAAAGCGCTTATCCACCAGCGGCGGCCCTTCCAGCGCCGGGTCGGCCTCGAGCCCGTCGAACTTGAGGCCGGTGGCCCGGCGCAGGGCCTCCTCGAGGCCCGGTGGGACCGCCGCCGCCTTGAGCCGCAGGTAGAGCCGGTCGGTGCCGCCTTCGCCCCGCTCCACCACCACCTGGGCTCCCCCGCTGCGGGGGTCAAGGCCGAAGGCCATCAGCAGGGGGGCGAGTTCGGTGGGGTAGAGCTTGACCCCCTTGACCTTGACCATCAGGTCGGTGCGGCCAATCACCCCTCTGGGTAGCACGGTTTGCCCATTGGCCCGCTGGACTATGGCCAGGTCGCCCGTGCGGAAACGGATCATGGGCATCAGGGTGCGCGAGAGCGCCGTGACCACCAATTCGCCCTTCTCGCCGTCGGGGGTGGGCTCGAGGGTCTCGGGGTCGAGCACCTCGATGATGGCCATCTCGGGGATCTCCACCAGGCCCTTTTTCTCCAGGCCCTCCCCGGCCACCACGCCGAGCTCGGAGGTTCCGTAAGCGTCCACGGCCACGCCACCGATCGCCGCCTCGAGCTGCTCGCGGTAGCCCGGCACACTGGTGAAGGGCTCACCCCCAGCCAGCAGCAGCTCGAAGCGCCCCCCAGCTCGGGCGATCTTCATGGCGAAGGAAGGGTTGCAGACCAGGACTTCAAAGCCGTATTGCTGCTGAAGCTGGGCGATGCGCTCGGCGTCGCCGGGACCGTGCGGCAGCACCATGGCCCCGGCGCGCTGCAGGGCCTCATGGAAGAGCCAGCCGCCGGCGAAGATGTGGTAGCCAAAGGTCACCAAAGCCCTCTTACCTCCCACGCCCAGCCGTCGCATCTGACCAGCGAGGGCTTGGGCCTGGTACTCCACATCCTCGGCACCAAGGTACTCGGGCATCCAGCCCATAGCCGGACTGGGGGTGAGGTGCATCAGGGCCGCGCCCTGGGGTGGGTGCGGGTTGGCCTGGAGGTAGGCAATCCACTCCTGGCGGGTCACCGGGGGCACCTGGCTGAGGCCCTCGAGCGTGAAATTCTGGGCATCCAGCCCCTTCAGGCGCTGGGCGTACACGGGATGCCGCTGGGCAGCGGCGATGACTTGGCGCAGTCGCTCGAGACGGTTCATGCTTGGCTCCTTTTGTGGGCCGATTATACGCAGGAAAGGCCATGGCTTTGTGGCCTGGTGCGAATGGCCTGCCCCCACAGCGAAAGCAGCCGCACTGGTGAGTTTGCCGGTGAAAATCCAGCAAAGGGCCTCTGGCACAGGCGCATAAATGCCTGTACAAGTACATCCCTACTGCCATCTAATGCCAGATTCGGTTAGTTCGTCTCCATTCGGTGACGCCGCCCCGCCCTGGCGGGGCGGTCGACCGTCAGGGAGGGGTGTGCTCTGGGTTTTGGTTTTGCAGAGTATCTTTTGGAATCCGGTATAACCAATGCCCCCTCCCCTGCTAGGGGAGGGGGTGCTGATCGCTACGGGGTACAGGTGTCTCTACGGCGCTGTACTTAGTCGAAAAGGTCGAAGAGCTGCTCGAGCTTGCTCTTCCTGCGCCGCCGCTTGTAGTCGTCGTAGCCGTGATCGGTATCGTGGGTGCGGCGGTATTCGGAGCTCTGACGGTAGCGAGGGTCCTGCTGGCGGTAGGCCTCGAGTTCGGCCTCGTACTCCCGCTCGTACTCGCGCACCTGGCCCAGCAGGCGTTCCATCTCGCCCGGATCAAGCCAGACACCCCGGCACTTGGGGCACACGTCGATGTGGACTCCATTGCGCACGACCTCGTTCATGCCTGATTCGCATCCCGGAACGGGGCAGGTGAGTAGGGGCATCGCTTACCTCCGCCTTCAATACTGCAGCAAGGGCCTCGACACAGACCAGGGGGTCGCCCCTGGTTCATGCCGGGGTTTTGCGTTACCCTGGTGAGTAAAGTTTTCTCGTGCAGGGGTCACGAACCTGGCATACCCCTGAGGCCTCGAGGCGGGACTAATGTCCTTGCCCTGGATTTGTGGTTGCATAGTCTGTGCTGGGGTAGTTGGCTTTACGGAGACCTTAGCGTTTCACCCTTACCCTGAATCCATCGCCCATGAGCCTGTCCCACTCCCTTTCCAATCGCCCGCGCCTGCTGTGCGTAGGGATCAATCACGCCTCGGCGCGGCTGGAGGTGCGTGAACGCTACGTGCTCTCCAAGCCCGCGCAGGCTCAAATCCTGCTCAGGGCCAGAGAAAACCCTCCCGCCGGCCTGCAAGAAGTCGCCGTGCTCTCCACCTGCAACCGCACCGAACTCTACGGCGTGGGCGGAGCAGAGATGGACCTCAACACCCTGCTGGGGCTGCTGGATCACGTCCAGGTAAGCCGGCGCGACTTCAGCCATCACGGTTACGCGCTCGAGGACCGCGACGCGCAGGAGCACCTGCTGCGCGTGGCCGCCGGGCTGGACTCGCAGGTGCTGGGCGAAAGCGAGATCTTAGGGCAGGTGCGACAGATGCTCGAGCTTGCCCAGGAGATCGGCAGCCTGGGGCCGGTGCTCTCGAGGCTGCTGCAGCAGGCCCTGCACACCGGCAAGCGGGTGCGGCACGAGACCACCCTGGGTGATGGCGTTCTCTCCCACAGCAGCCTGGTAGCCCGCATGCTCAACCACGAGGCGGCCACCCTGAGCTCACCCGCGGTGCTGATCATCGGGGCGGGCAGCATGGCCCGCTCGGCCCTGCTGAGCCTGGAGCGCGCCCGCTTCGGCGCGATCTGGGTCGCTAACCGCACGCTCGAGCGGGCCAGTCTGCTGGCCGAGCTGGCCGATGCCGAGGCCATCGGGCTCGAGGCCATCGACCAGGTCCTGTCCCATGCCGACTTCGTGATCTCGGCGGTGAGCGTGCCAAAACCGCTGCTGTGGCCCGAGCAGCTAGGCGGCAGCGAGAAACCCCTGGCCCTCTTCGACCTATCCCTGCCCCGCAGCATCCATCCCTCGGTGGCCGAGCTGGGCCTGCGGCTGCACACCCTCGACGACCTCGAGACCATCCTCCGCGTTCACCGGGCCGAGCGCCAGGCCGCCATCCCTCAAGCCGAGCGGATCGTAGAAGAGGGGCTGAACGCTTTCGCGGGCTGGCTCGAGGCCCGCGCAGTGGTGCCCACCGTGCAGGCCTTGCGCAAGCGTTTCGAGGAGCTTCGCCAGGCCGAGCTCATGGCCCTCCCCCCCGCCGAGCGGGCTGTGGCCGAGCGGGTGACCCACCGGCTCATCCAGAAGCTGCTGCACCAGCCCCTGACCCGGCTGCGCGAACTGGCCGAGCGGGGGGAGGCCGAGCCCTACCGGCAGGCCCTACAGGCCTTGTTCGAGCTGGAGAGGAAATGAAGCTGATCATCGGCACCCGAGCCAGCCGGCTGGCCCTGTGGCAATCCGAGCACATCGCCCAGCGGCTGCGCGAGCTGCACCCCGGCCTCGAGGTCGGGTTGCTCACCCTGAGCACCCGCGGCGACCGCGAGTTGGAGAAAGCGCTGCCCGAGATCGGGGGAAAGGGGCTTTTCACCGCCGAACTCGAGGCCGCGCTCGAGCGCGGCGAGGCCGACCTGGCGGTGCACAGCCTCAAGGACCTGCCCACCGAGCCCGATCCCCGCTTTGTCCTGGGAGCCATCCCCGAGCGGGCTTCGCCTCTGGAGGCCCTCATCAGCCGCAGTGGACTCCGGCTGAACGAGTTGCCCCGCGGCGCTACCGTGGGCACCAGCAGCCCGCGCCGGGCGGCCCAGCTCCGGGCCGCCCGCCCGGATTTGCGCGTCGAGGGCCTGCGCGGCAACGTGCCCACCCGCATCCAGAAGGCCCTCGACCCCGACGGCCCCTACGACGCCATCCTGCTGGCGCTGGCCGGACTCGAGCGCCTGGGTTTGCAGGGCCAGGTCACCGAAATCCTCCCGCCCGAGGTGGTGCTCCCCGCGCCCGCCCAGGGGGCGCTGGCGGTGCAGGCCCGCGCCGGGGACGAGGCGGTGCTCGAGCTCTTGCGGCCTCTAGACCACCGGCCCACCCGCCGGGCCGTGGAGGCCGAGCGGGCCTTCCTGCGCACCTTGGGCTCGGGTTGCAGCCTGCCGGTAGGGGCGCTGGCGGTCGAGGAGGGCGGCCTGCTGCGCCTGAGGGGGCGCGTGCTGCGGCCCGACGGAAGCCAGTCGATCACCCACATCCTACAGGGCGACGACCCCGAGCGTCTGGGAGCCGCCTTGGCCAAGGCCGTGCTGGCCCAGGGGGCGGCGGAGTTGCTGGAGGGGGCGTGGGCCTGAAGGGCAAGCGGGTGGTGATCACCCGCCCCCCCGAGCAAAGCGGGGAGCTGCGGGCGAAGCTCCTTCAAGCCGGGGCCATCCCCATCCTCTTCCCCACCCTCGCCACCGAGGCCATCCCGCCCAGCCCCTCCCAGCCCGCCCCCCAGCACCTCCGCCACTACGACTGGCTGCTGTTTACCAGCGCCAATGGGGTGCGCTACGGCCTGGAGTACCTGGCCGCAGCCGGGCTGGCGCTCGCCCCGAGCCTTCGCATCGGGGTGGTGGGGCAGGCCACGGCTGCAGCCCTCGAGCCCTATGGCCTCAAGGCCGACTTGATCGCCCAGAAGTCCAGCGCTGAGGGCCTGCTCGAGGCCTTGCGCGCCTTGGGTCCCCTGGCCGGAGGACGTTTCCTGCTGCTGGTGGCCGAGGGAGCCCGTGACGAGCTCTTCGAGGGCCTCAAGGCCGCGCGGGCCTTCGTCGAGCGCATCCCGGTCTACCGGACCATCCTGGGCCAGCCCCGCCCCGAGGCCCTGGCCGCGCTGCGCAAAGGCTTCGATGCCGCGGTGTTCGCCAGCCCCTCGAGCGTGCGGGGCTGGGTGGCCTTGGCCCCCGGCATCGTCCCACCCAAGGTCGTCTGCATCGGCCCCACCACAGCCCAGGCTGCGCGGGAGTGCGGGCTGGGAGTAGACTGCGTAGCCGACGCCCAGAGCGCCACGGGATTGCTCGAGGCGCTGGAGAAAGTGTTCACGGAGGTCGCTTAGGATGCCCTTTCCTGCTCAACGCATGCGCCGCCTGCGGGCCAGCGCAACCCTACGCCGGATGGTGCGCGAGACTCCCCTCGCCCCCGACGACTTCATCTATCCCCTTTTTGTGGTGCACGGGCAGGGTGTGCGCCGCGAGATCGGCTCGATGCCGGGGGTGTTCAACCTCTCGGTCGACGAGGCCGTGGCCGAGGCCCAGGAGGTCTACGGCCTGGGCATCCCCGCGGTGATCCTCTTCGGGCTCCCCCAGCACAAAGACCCCATCGGCCTGGAGAACTTCGCCCCGGACGGCATCGTGCAGCAGGCCATCCAAGCCATCAAGAAGGCGGTGCCCGAGCTCGTGGTGATCACCGACGTGTGCTTGTGCGAGTACACCGACCATGGCCACTGCTTCGTCATCCGCGAGGGCCGCTTCGACAACGACGCCACGCTCGAGATCTTGGATAAGGTGGTGGTCTCTCACGCCCGGGCTGGGGCCGACATCGTGGCGCCTAGCGGGATGGTGGACGGGATGGTCGCCACCATCCGCTCTGCGCTCGACCGGGAGGGCTTCGGCATGACGGGGGTGATGTCCTACGCGGTGAAGTACGCCAGCGGCTTCTACGGTCCCTTCCGCGAAGCCGCCGATAGCGCCCCCGCCTTCGGCGACCGCCACTCCTACCAGATGGACCCTGCCAACGCCCGCGAAGCCCTGCGCGAGGCCCGCCTCGACGTGGAAGAGGGGGCCGATGTGCTGATGGTCAAGCCGGGCCTGCCCTACCTCGACGTGCTGCGCCGCGTACGCGAGAGTTTCGACCTGCCCCTGGCCGCCTACAACGTCTCGGGAGAGTACAGCATGGTCAAGGCCGCCGCCCTCAACGGCTGGCTCGACGAACGGCGGGTGGTGCTCGAGACCCTCACCGCCTTCAAGCGCGCCGGGGCCGACCTGATCCTGACCTACCACGCCAAGGACGCTGCCCGCTGGCTGCGCGAGGGCTGAAGCATGAACGAGTCCGTACGCAACTCCCGCTTCCTCAAGGCGGTACGCCTCGAGCCCACCGACGCCACGCCGGTGTGGTTCATGCGCCAGGCCGGGCGCTACATGCCCGAGTACCGCGCCCTGCGCGCCAAGACCACCATGCTGGAGGCCATCCAAGACCCCGCGCTGGCCGCCGAGATCACCCTGCAGCCCATCAAGGCCTTCGACCTCGACGCGGCCATCCTCTTCAACGACATCCTGACGCCGCTGATGGGGATGGGCCTCGAGCTCGACTTCGTGGAGGGCAAGGGTCCGGTGATCGGCAACCCCATCACCAGCCTGGCCGACATCGCAGGGCTCATGACCCCCCCCGCCGCCGAGGCCATGCCCTATACCGCCCAAGCCATCCGGCTCGTCACCGCCGAGCTCGACGGGCGCGGCCTACCACTCATCGGCTTCGTGGGCGCACCCTTCACCCTCGCCAGCTATGCCCTCGAGGGCGGGGGCAGCCGCAACTACGAGAAGACCAAGCGGCTGATGTACCACCAGCCCGAGGCCTGGGCCAGCCTGATGGACAAGCTCGTGCACGTGCTCGAGGACTACCTGCTCTTCCAGGCCGAAGCCGGGTGTGCCGCGCTGCAGATCTTCG
Organism: Calidithermus timidus DSM 17022; assembly: GCF_000373205.1. Taxonomy (NCBI): domain Bacteria; kingdom Thermotogati; phylum Deinococcota; class Deinococci; order Thermales; family Thermaceae; genus Calidithermus; species Calidithermus timidus. The sequence goes on along the minus strand of NZ_KB890688.1, from coordinate 5,059 downwards.
ATTCCTGGGCCGGGACGCTCTCTCCCCGCGACTACGCCCGATTTGTGGCCCCCTACAACGCCCGCCTCATCGCCGCCGCCCGCGAGAGCGGGGTGCCGGTGATCTACTTCAGCACCGGCACCGGAACCTTGCTGCGCACCATCAGCGCCCTAGGCAGCGACGTGGTGGGCGTGGACTGGCGCATCGGCCTCGACGAGGCCTGGGCCCAGATCGGTCACGACCGGGCCATCCAGGGCAACCTCGAGCCCCTCCTCCTCCAGGCTCCCTGGGAAGAGCTACAGCGGCAGGCTAAGGCGGTGCTCGAGGAGGCCGCAGGCCGCGCGGGCCACATCTTCAACCTCGGCCACGGCATCCTGCCCCAGACCCCACCCGACAACGTAGCCCGCCTGGCCGACTTCGTGCACGAGTTCAGCGCGAAGGGGGTTGTGCGGTGAAGATCGTACGTCCTGCGCCAAACGCAATACACCTCGGCCCCAGACCCTTGACCCTCGACTATGACTAAACTCAGCCACGAACGCTCCAAGACGCTGTTCGAAGAAGCCCAGCGCTTCATCCCCGGCGGGGTCAACTCGCCCGTGCGGGCCTTCCGCGGGGTGGGCGGGACCCCCGTGTTCATCGCAAAAGCCAAAGGCCCCTACCTGTGGGACGTGGACGGCAACCGCTACATCGACTTCGTGATGAGTTGGGGCCCGCTGGTGCTGGGCCACGCCCCCGAGGCGGTGGTGAGGGCCGTGCAGGCTCAGGCCGAGCTCGGCACCAGCTACGGCGCGCCGACCGAGCTCGAGACCCGCTTAGCCCGCAAAGTCACCGAGCTGATGCCCGGCGTGGAGATGCTGCGCTTCGTCAACAGCGGCACCGAGGCCACCATGAGCGCCCTGCGGCTGGCGCGGGCTTTCACCAAGCGCGACAAGATCGTGAAGTTCTCCGGCCACTACCACGGCCACGGCGACATGCTGCTGGTGCAGGCCGGTTCCGGCGTGGCTACCTTGGGCCTCCCCGACAGCCCCGGCGTCCCCAGCGGCGCGGCCCAGGATACCCTGACCCTCCCCTTCAACGACCTGGGTGCCCTCGAGGAGCTCTTCGCCCGCTTCCCCGAACAGATCGCGGCGGTGATCCTCGAGCCCGTCGCGGGCAACATGGGCCTGGTGCGTCCCAAGGCGGGCTACCTCGAGGGCCTGCGCCGCCTGACCCGCGAGCACGGCGCCCTCTTGATCTTCGACGAGGTGATGACCGGCTTCCGCGTAGCGCTGGGCGGAGCCCAGGCCCACTACGGTGTCCAGCCCGACCTCACCACGCTGGGCAAGGTGATCGGCGGGGGCCTGCCGGTGGGGGCCTACGGCGGACGACGGGAGATCATGCAGTGGGTGGCCCCGGCGGGCCCCATGTACCAGGCCGGGACCCTCTCCGGCAACCCCCTGGCGATGGCCGCCGGGATCGCAACGCTGGAGGAGTGGTCCCGCCCCGGCGTGTTTGAAGCCGCCGCCGAAGCCGCCCGCACCCTCATCGAGGGCATCGCCAACCTGGCCCGGCGGGCCGGAATTCCCCTCCAGGCCGACCAAGCCGGCACCATGTTCGGCTTCTTCTTCGCCGAAGAGCCCGTGAACGACTACGCCTCGGCCAAGACCAGCGACGTACAGCGCTACGCCAAGTTCTTCCACGCCGCCCTCGAGCGCGGCGTCTACCTCGCCCCCTCGCAGTTCGAGGCCGGCTTCACCTCGGCGGCCCACACGCCCGACGTGGTGGCGCAGGCGCTGGAGGGGCTCGAGGGGGCGTTTAGGTCGATGGTCGATAGCTGATAGCCGAACGCGGGTCGTACGTCCTACGTCGTACGCCAAACGCAAGACGCCTTGAGCAAGGGGGGCTGGGAAAGGATAGCTTCCTACTTCCTGCCTCATACCGGATTCAAAAAGATAATCACCCAAACCAAAGACCTTCAGAGGCTATCTTTTTGAATCCTAGAGCACTCCCTTCGGTCGGGTCAGTTCGTTCCCGAATGGGAACGAACTGACCGAATCTGGTATCACACCGCCCCCAGCCCCCGCTCCAAGTCTGCCCGCAAGTCCTCCAGGTTCTCGATCCCCACCGACATGCGCAGGAAGCCGTCGTGCAGGCCCAGGGCTTCGCGTTCGGCAGGGGCGAGAAAGCGGTGGGAGCTGGTGGCGGGGTGGGAAAGGGTGGTGTGAGCCCCGCCCAGGCTCAAGGCCATACGGACGTGCTCGAGGTGGTGCAGCAGGGCGTTCACGGCGGCGCGGGAGGGCTCGAGCTCGAAGGATAGCATCGCGCCGAAACCGTTCCTCAGCACCCTCTTCGCCGTCTCGTGGTCGGGGTGGGAGGGCAGGCCAGGGTAGTGGACGCGGCGCACCTTGGGGTGAGCCTCGAGGAAGCGGGCGAGCTCGAGCGCATTGGCCGAGGCCCGCTGCATGCGTAGCTCGAGCGTGTGAGCCCCGCGCACCCCCAGCCAGCACTCGTGGGGGTTGGAGACGAAGCCCATCCGCACCGCCACCGCCCGGACGGGCTCGAGCAACTCCTTCTGGCCCGCCAGCCCGCCCAGCATCGCGTCGGAGTGGCCGCCGATGAACTTGGTCAGGCTCTCCATCACCACGTCCACGCCGTGCTCGAGGGGGCGGCAGTGGTAGGGCGAGGCGAAGGTGTTGTCCACCAGCACCTTCGCCCCGGCCCGGTGGGCCAGCTCGCTCAGGCGGGCCAGGTCGGGGACGCGCAGGCGGGGGTTGGAGGAGGTCTCGAGCACCAGCAGCCGTGCCCCCTCGAGTTCGCGCCCCATCCCCTCCCAGTCGGCGAGGTCCACCGTCACCACCCGCACCCCAAAGCGCCCCAGATCGCGCAGCACGCCCAAGGTGCTGCCGTAGAGGTCCTGTGAGGCCACCACCTTGTCGCCCGACCTCAGCAAGCCCAGGAAAGCCGCGCTCAAAGCGCTCATCCCGCTGGCGCAGGCGATGGCGGCCTCGGCGGCGTGCAGCGCCGCGAACAGCGACTCCAGCGCCCGGTGGTTGGGCGTGCCGTTGCGCCCGTAGATGGTCCCGGCCCGCCTCCCCTCGTACACCGCGTCCACCTCGTCGAGGTCGCGGAAGGTCCAGGAGGCCGACTGGTAGATGGGCAGCGAGAGCGGGTCGTTGAGGGGCTTCTCGGCCTCAGCGGCGTGCAGCGCCAGGGTGGAGAGCAGGTCCATGCCCTATGCTATCGCGTCCTCCAGTGTCCTCAACCGCGCCTGGAGTTCCTCCCAGGTATCGGCCCGCAGGTTGACGTGGCCTACCTTGCGCCCCGAGCGCACCTCCTTGCCGTACCAGTGCAGGTGGGCCTCCCGCACCCCCAGCACGCGGGCGAAGTCGGGCCGAAAGCCGATGAGGTTGAGCATGGCGGCGTGGCCGCGCACCGCGGTCGAACCCAGCGGCAGTCCCAGCGCTGCCCGCAAATGGTTCTCGAACTGGCTGGTCTCAGCGCCCTCGAGGCTCCAGTGGCCCGAGTTGTGCACCCGAGGGGCCATCTCGTTGGCGATGAGCTCCCCCTCCACCTCGAAGAGTTCGATGGCCAGCACGCCCACGTACTCCAGCCGCTCCAGCACCCGCCGGGCGTAATCCTCGGCCCGGGTCTGCAACTGAAGGGTCAGGCCGGGCGCAGGAGCCAGGCTCTTGCGCAGGATTCCGTCTTGGTGGTGGTTCTCGACCAGCGGATAGAAGGCCAGTTCGCCGCTCCGCCCCCGTACGGCCAGGATCGAGAGCTCGCGCTCGAAGGGCACGAAGCCCTCGAGGATCAGCGGCTGCCCGCCCAGTCCGTCCCAAGCCCCCTCCACGTCCTCCGGTCCGCGCAGCACCCGCTGCCCCTTGCCGTCGTAGCCCAGGGTGCGGGTCTTGAGCACGCAGGGAAAGCCGGTACACTCGACGCCCTGCAGCAGGTCGGCGCGGGTGAGTACCGGGTAGAAGGGCGGGGTGGGGATGCCCAGGCTCTGAAAGAAGGTCTTCTCCACCAGCCGGTCCTGGGCGGCCTCCAGCGCCTGCGGCGGCGGGAAGACCGGCACGCGCTCGGCCAGGGAGCGGGCGGCAGCCACGGGTACGTTCTCAAACTCGTAGGTCACGAGCTCGAGGCCCTCCGCAAAGCGGGCAAGGGCTTGGAGGTCGTCATAAGCCCCCACCCGCAACTCGGCCAAGTGCCCAGCCACAGCCCCCTCGACGGTGTCAAAAAAACGGAAGCGCTGGCCCAGCGGGTAGCCCGCCAGCGCCAACATCCGGCCCAACTGTCCAGCCCCTAAGACCCCGATCACGAAAAGGCAGTCTACCCCATGGGGCTGGCCAGTTGGAGGCGATCCCGAACCGCCTGGCTGGAGGTACAGGTCTCGGGGTTTCCTCAGAGCCTCGGGTCAGCGTGCTCGAGCACGTCTGCCGTCTGTCGGGCCCGAAATTCCCTCAGAGCCTGAGCCACCTCTGGATACTTATTGCCCAAGATGCTGGCCGCCAGCAAAGCCGCATTGACCGCTCCTGCTGCTCCAATGGCCAGGGTTCCCACGGGAATGCCCGCGGGCATCTGTACGATCGAGAGCAAAGAGTCCAGGCCATTGAGGGCCCTGGATTGAACCGGCACCCCCAGAACCGGAAGGGTGGTTTTAGAGGCCGTCATGCCGGGCAGATGGGCCGCCCCTCCCGCCCCCGCAATGATCACCTCGAGTCCCCGCGCCTCGGCAGTCTGTGCGTACTCAAACAACAGGTCCGGTGTGCGGTGGGCCGAGACCACCCTGGTCTCGTAGGGAATCCGGAGACGCTCGAGGGTCTCCACTGCATGCCGCATGGTTTCCCAGTCCGACCTCGAGCCCATAATCACGCCGACCAATGGGAGCATGAAGGGGATTGTACCAGTAGAGACCTTCAAAACAAAAAGCCACCCAGGGGTCTGGGTGGCGGAGATGAAGATGACCGGACAGAAAAGTGGAGCGGGAGACGAGACTCGAACTCGCGACCCCAACCTTGGCAAGGTTGTGCTCTACCAACTGAGCTACTCCCGCGCGGGCAGTGCCTCGCACTGCACACCGCATTCAGTTTACAGCCGATAG